>CAIXOY010000462.1 GCA_903921135.1 uncultured Gammaproteobacteria bacterium | reverse complement strand
TGCTCGCCGACATCGCCGGCGCCGAGGCGGCGCTGCTCTCGGCGGCGCGGGTTCCTGCGGCCGTGGAGGCGTGCAAGGCTGTGTTGCCGCGGCTCAAGAAGTCACCCAGGAGTGCGATCGAGTCGTTTCTGGACGCGTCTTCGCGCGGCATGCTGGTGCTGGAGGATCTTCACGCGCTGGATCAGGATGCGCTGGATCTGGGCCAGGATACGCGGAAGGCGAAAGACCGGTTCCCGGCCGTGCCATTGCTGATGCAGGCCGCCGCGCTCGGTGCACTGGCTGCAGAACTGCCCAGGCGTTTTCTCTTCGATGCGGTGTCGGAGGTCTCGACACGGCTCGCCGAGCGCAAGGCACGCACGGCAGAACTCGGGTTCGACGATCTGCTGCGCCTGCTCGCGGATGGCCTCGCCGCACCCCACACCGGTGATCGTCTTGCGACGCTGATCCTCCAGCAGTACCCGGCGGCACTCGTCGACGAGTGCCAGGACACCGACCCGCTGCAGTGGACGATCTTCGACCGCATCTACCGCAACGCCGGCGCGCTGTTCCTGGTGGGTGATCCCAAGCAGGCGATCTATTCCTTCCGTGGTGCGGACGTCTACGCCTATCTGAAAGCCCGCAGCGCGGCCACGCAGCTCTGCAGCCTCGGCGTGAGCTGGCGCAGCACCCACGCGCTTGTTGCAGCGCTGAACAGCCTCTTCTCCTTGCGCAGCGACGGCGAGGTCTTCCGGGCTGCGGGTCTTGGCTACGGGCAGATCACCGCATCGGGCAGCGCGGACAAGAAGCCGCTGCTGCACGGCAGGGATCCCGTGAAACCCTTGCAGATCATCGGATCCGTCGATGGCACCGGGTCGAGCAAGGAGGGCTATCTCGAGCGCCTCACGCCCGCGGTGGCAGACCACATCGCAGGCATGCTGGCCGAGGCTGCTGCGGGGCGGCTCACCGTGGGTGGCGAAGCCCTCGCACCCGGTGACATCGCCATCCTCGTGCGCACCTGGGGCGATGCCGTACCGCTGGCGCGTGCGCTCGTGCGGCGCGGTGTGCCTGTGGTCTCACGGGCGCGTGACAGCGTCTACAAAAGCCCCGTCGCCGGCAGCGTCGTGGCACTGCTGCGCGCCGTGCTGGAGCCTCGGTCCGACACGGCCCTCCGGTCGGCGCTCGCCTGCCTCCTTGCCGGCCGTCATGCGCTCGAACTCGAGGCCGTGTTCTCGAGCGAGGCCGAGATGCTCGCCTGGCAGGAGACCTTCAGGGACTGTCGTGAGCGCCTGCGCGAGCGAGGCGTGCAGCCGATGTTCCGCCACCTCTTCCGTACGCTCGATGTGCCGACGCGTGCGCTCGCGATGCCGGATGGCGAGCGTCTGCTCACCGATGCCCTGCATCTGGTCGAACTCCTTGCCGTCGAGCGCGCCACCCTGGACAGCGACGAAGCCCTGCTCGCCCGCTTCGCGGCATGCCTTGCCAACTCCGACGGCGACCGGGAGGAACAGCAGCTCAGGCTGGAAAGTGACGCGAAACGCGTGCGCATCATGACCATCCACGGGAGCAAGGGCCTCGAGTTCCCGGTTGTGGTACTGCCTTTTGCCGTGCATCGAAGGACCGAGAAAACACCCCTTTTCCACGACACGCAAACGTGGCAGCCGGTGTATGACCTCTCCGAGGATTCCGCCTCACGCACCTTGGCCGATCAGGAGCGACTCTCGGAAGATCTGCGGCTGCTCTACGTTGCGCTCACGCGCGCGAAGTACAGCTGCGTCATTGGCGTCAGTGATGTCACGGACCACAAAAAGAGCATTCTCGAGCAGACCGCGCTCGGTTGGCTGCTCGGTGCCGAGGCCGTGTCGCCCGCAGATGCGCTGCAGCGCCTGCTCACGGTTCCCGGTGCACAGTTGATCGGCGTGCCGCCGGCGGCCACTGTCCCGGCTCCTCCCGCGCTGGTGAAACGCCTCGATGCGCGCGAGATCAGGAAGGAGCCCGACAGGCGCTGGCGCAGCACCAGCTACTCGGCGCTCGCCTCCCACAAGACGGAACCAGACCGCGCCGAGCAGGTCTTCCGCCAGCCGGAGATCCCGGCCCGTGAACAACAGCGCGATGCCGACTCAGACCGCACGCCCTTCGGTTTTCCGCGCGGGCCCGATTACGGTGACATGCTCCACAAGGTGCTCGAGAAAGCCGATCTCGCGCAGCCTGCCGCGGCTGCCGCCAACGTCGCGCTGATCGATGCGGCGCTCCTTCGCATGGGCATGGCCCCGGATTGGCACCCGGTCATCGCACAGATGCTCGACGAACTGCGCAACTGCCCGCTCGATGGCAAGGCCTTGCGGCTCTGCGAGATCCCGCGCAACCAGCGCCTCACCGAGATGCGCTTCGAGTTGCCCGTCGACCACCTGGACGCGCCGACTGTGAACGCGATGATGCGCACGCACGACGAGGTCTCCGCGCAGGCCGGTGATCTCGGATTCAAGCCCGTACACGGCATGCTCGCGGGCTCCATCGATCTCGTGTTTTGTCATGAGGGCCGTTACTTCGTGGCGGACTACAAGTCCAACCATCTTGGCGTCACGCTCGCGGATTACGGCACGCTGCAGCAGAAAAAAGTGATCGCAGAGCACCGCTACGACCTCCAGTACACGCTCTACACCGTGGCGCTGGTGCGCTATCTGCGCGCGCGGCTGGGGGCGGCATTCGATTACGACACGCATGTGGGCGGCGTGTACTACCTGTTCCTGCGTGGTATCCGCGCCAGCGATGCGGGCGGGCAGGGCGTGTTTTTCACGCGGCCCGCGAAAGCGCTGATCGACGGACTCGATGCGATGCTCGGCAGGTGTGCGCCATGAGCACGCAGCGTCCGCAAAGCGCCGATACGAGCGCCGCGCTCGCGCAACAGCTGTCCGCGAGCCTTGCGGGCCGGGCCCTCACCGCGGAGGGGCGAGAGGCGGTGGCGGCTGCCGCGTACGCTGTCGTGCAGGCTTTTCTTGCCGGCGACACCTGCATCGAACTTGATGGTCACCGCGCGTCGCTGTTGCCGGGGCTCGCATGCGAACCCGCGCTTTGCGCCGCCCCTGGCAGCGGATCACCCACGCCGCTGGTGCTGGACGGCCGCAGGCTTTACCTGGCGCGCCTGTGGCAGACCGAAGTGGGGCTCGCCACGCGGCTGCGCGCGCTTGCTGCGGAACACTGTGCCCCGTATCCGGGCATGACCGCGGCGCTGCATACGCTTTTCGATGCGCAGGCCATCGACCAGCGCCGCGCCTGCGCCATGGCGCTCACGCGGCGGCTCGGCATCGTCACGGGCGGGCCAGGCACCGGCAAGACGACCACGGTCGCCAAGCTGCTGGTGTTGCTGATCGGCGATGCGCTCGCGCGCGAGGCGAAGCCGGTCGTGGCACTCACTGCACCCACCGGCAAAGCTGCGGCGCGCGTGGCCGAAGCGCTCCTCACCGCGCGCGACAAGATGCTCCTTGGCGACCAGGCGCGGCCCGAGGTCCTTGAGTTGCTGCCCAAGAAAGCCAGCACGCTGCACCGCCTGCTCGGCTCCCGGCCCGACGGCAGTTTCCGTCACGGCCCCGGCAACCCGCTCGCGGCGCATGTGGTGGTGGTCGACGAATGCTCGATGGTGGATCTGCGACTCTTCGATGCGCTGCTGCAGGCGCTGCGCCCCGATGCGCATCTGTTGCTGCTCGGTGACAGCAACCAGCTCGATGCCGTCGAGGCAGGCAACGTCTTCGGTACGCTGTGCGAGGGCGCGGGCAGCGTCACGCCGGCGCGCGCCGCGGAGCTCACGGCGCTCGACATCGCGCCGCAGGGCATCGCACAGGATGCGAGTGCCGTGAACGATGCCACCGCGGTTCTGCAACACAGTTACCGCTTCGACAAGCTGGGCGCCATCGGCAGGCTGGCTGCGGCCGTGCTGGCGAGGCACGCCACAGACGCTGAGGCTGCGTTGTCGTCCGACGCCGATGGGCGCATCACGCGCATCTCCTACGACCCGCAGAAAGCGCTGCCGGTGGATGCGCTCGCTCAGGGTTTCGTGCCCTTGCTCGAGGCCCTGCGTGCGGGCGCCACCGACGCGGATCTGCTGAAGATGCTCGACGACTACCGCGTGCTCACGCCGCTGCGCGACGGAGTGCATGGCATCGAGGGCCTCAACCGCGCGATCGAGCAGTTGCTGGTGGCGGCCGGGCACATGACGCCCGCGCGTGGCGGTACCGGTATCGGCCGGCCCGTGCTGGTGACCCGCAACGACCATGCGTTACAGGTCTTCAACGGCGATCTCGGGCTGGTGGTTTCAGGGCCGGATGGCGCCGAGCAGGTTCTTTTCCGCGGGCCGGATGGTCAGCCGCGACGCATCTCGCCCGGGCGACTGCCGGCCTTCGAGCGGGCCTTCGCCATGACCATCCACAAGAGCCAGGGTTCGGAATCCACGCGCGTGGCGATCGTGCTGCCGCCCGCAGGCGAGCGCGAATTCGGCAGCCGCGAGATGCTCTACACCGCCATCACACGCGCGAAGGAAAGTCTCCTGCTGCTCATGCCGGAGGGGCCGTTGGAGGAGCGGTGGTTGCGGGCGTCGGAGCGGAAATCGGGGTTGGTGGGGCGGTTGCACGGTTGACCGCATCATCCCTCAACCGCCGCCGGTGCAGCGGGTTCGGGCCTCACGTCAGCGCGCTGATAAAACACCTGCCCCACCCGCTCGATATGGGCCCGCAACTCGGCGTTGTCCAGTTGCTCGAAGGCCGACAAATCCAGCGTGTAGGGCAGCAGGAGGTCGTCGATCTCGTCCAGCACAAGCCCGAGTTCACGCTGGCTGACGGGTTGTCCGGGCTCCCCGAACACGCTCAGGTCGATGTCCGATCCGGGTTTGAAATTACCCTTGGCCCGCGAGCCGTAGATCACGGCCAGACGGATCGCGGGATGCCGCCTCAACACGCCCGCGATTCTTTCGATGACGCTGCCGGAAAGGCCGAAGCGCGTGCTCATGTTGTCGGCTCGGCACGGGAGGGAAGCGTGTCGCGTAGCTCCACGAAGCAGGCGTGAAAGCGCGAACAGATGTCGTTTACCACCTGCCGGGCGATGTCTTCGTTGTAGACGTGTGACGTCAGGTTGCGGCAGCGGATCATCTCCATCCACGCTTCACCGTCTGTGATCAGGCCCCGTTTGAACGCCTCCCGCGTACTGTCCTTGGACCCCAGCAAACCGGTGGTGCCCGCCTCGCTTTCCAGAAAATCCTTGAGCACGTTCCACGCAAGTTCGTGAACCATCTCGAAGGACTGCACCACGCCTTTCTCTTCGAGCCGTGAGAGCGGGCGCGCACCGTGCAGGGCGACATCGGCGCTCAAGTCACTCAACGCCCTGGTGAAATTCGAAAAGCGTTGCTTCCATCGAACATCAGGCGTCATGGGATGTGTCGGCCGGACCACCGGATTGGCCAACGGATTCTGAATGCGCAGTCGGGGGATGGCAACTTGGCGCTGCTGGCAGCGTTGCCCCGCTCACGTGCCCGCGATAACACGCGCCGTGAACCCGATGGCCCGCTTCCCTCCGCCAGGCTGCTTGCGGCAACTGTCTTCTCGAGCGCCTCCACAAGTGCCGCTGTCGATGTGAAGGGCAGCAGCTTTGCTCGTTGACGCATCGTGTGGAAATCGCCGGGCGTGAGGTCTAGGGTCCTGACCCGCTGGAAGTCGGTCACCACGAAGGCGGCGGTGGGCCCCGAGACGTTGAAACGCGAGCCGCCCGTGAGCGCGATCAGGATGCCGCCCACGATCGCCGTGTAGAGCCCGTGCTGCGGCGGCACGTCGCTCGCGACGGCGAGCGCCATCGACAGCGGCAGCGCGATCACGCCGACGGTGAGGCCTGCGAGCGCATCGGCGCGCAGCCTGAGTTGCGGGTCCAGGCGCACGCGCTGAGGTTGGCTTTCCTGCGCGCACCACTCAGCGCTCGTTTTCCTTTTCGTGCCAGATGCGCAACACGACAACCGATTCCGCTTGCGCGGCATAGCGAACGATGTAACGGCCGAACACCATGTCACGCACGACACCCGGAGCCGGGGCCTGCGTGACCTCGATACCGATATGCGGAAATTGACGCAGGTTCTCGATGCGCGACACCAGTTCCGCTGCCACGCGTGATGCGGCTCCCGGATCGTTTTCTGCGATGAAGTGCCTGAGACGAACGAGATCGGCGACGGCCTCCCCGGAATAAAGCAGCCTCATTGTCCCGCCACGGGCGGCGGCAATTCGTCTTTCGTGCCCCAACTGCGCAACCACTCATGCACCGACTCACCTGATACCACCCGGCCCTGGGCCACGGACTCCATGGCTCTCAGGGTTTCCAGCCAGCGACTCAGGGCCTGCTCCTCCCGCTCGAGGTATTCCCTGAGCGCCTGGTTGATAAGCCAGCTTTTGCTGCGGTTCAGTTTGTCGGCCATAGCCTCCAGTCCGCTTTCAAGCTCGGGTTGGAGTCTGACGGTGGTCACGCTCATGGGGGCACTCCGCAGGGGACTGCACTGTATTACATCGCATTCTCCGCGCGCAAAGTGCTGTGGTTCTCGCAATCACCCATCTGGCAGCACACAGGCGCCGGCGCCCCATACCCCCCGCCACAACCCTATAATCGCCCCCGTCGCGCCCGCCCCCGGTCGCACTCTGTTTTACCGTCTTCGAGGAACCTCCCCATGAGCGCCCTGCCCAAGCACGCCTCTCTGGTGCAGTTGCGCCGCCTGCTGCGCAAGCTCGATCGCGCCCACACCTCCGACGAGAGCAACTGCCCCGCCTGCCGGCTGCAGCGGCTGGCGCTGCAGCTGAACGAGGAGGTCGAGGGCGAGGTGCAGCAGCTCTCCGTGCCGGGTCTCGGGCCGGGCAGCGCGAGCGTGGCGATGGCGATCGAATCCGTGCTTACGGTGATGTACGCGCTCGACGTGCGCGGCGCGGAGGAGCAGGGCCGTGTCACGCAGGCGCTGCTCGACCACATCGGCGATGTGGTGCTCGACCAACTCGCGCACGACGAGGCGAATGCCGCAGGCCAGGTGCAGGACGACGCCGAGACACCGGACGCACCGCCCGCGCCCCCGCGTCGCAGTGGCTCGCTGCACTGAGCCGCGCAGCCACTATCCGCGCCTCCCGCGCATCACATAGAGTCCGTCCCGCCCCCTCCTGATCGCGGAGTGTCCCATGATCAAGCGCACCATCGCTGCCGTGCTGCTCGCCCTCGCCTCGATGGTGCTGGTGCTCTACGGCGGTGCGCAGGGTTGGCTGGGGCGATCGCACGAGGCCGGCAATGTCACGCCCACTCAGCGTGATGCCGCCACGAATGTGCAGGAGCAGGCCAGCACTGCGGCCGCCGCGCCTGCGGGCGAGCCCTCCGGGCGGCAGATCCTCTTCGGTGACCTGCACGTCCATACGATCTTCTCGACCGACGCCAACCTGATGAGCCTGCCGATGATGCAGGGCGACGGCCCGCACCCGCCGGCCGATGCCTGCGATTTCGCGCGGCACTGCTCGCGGCTCGATTTCTTCTCCTTGAACGATCACGCCGAGGCGCTCACGCCGGCGCGCTGGGACGCCACCCGTGAGTCGATACGCCAGTGCAACGCTCTCACCGACCCGCAGAACCCCGACATGGTCGCGTTCCTCGGCTACGAGTGGACGCAGATGTCGCAGGTCGAGGCCGAGAAGCACTACGGCCACAAGAACGTGGTTTTTCGCGACACTGACGAAGCGAACGTGCCGCCGCGCCCCATCGCGGCGCGCAACCCCGGTGTCAGTCTGAGCGCCTTCATACCTCCCCTCGATCAGCGCATGGGACTGCCGCTGCTCGATCCCGCCAACGCACGGTCCTATTTCGATTTCAACCGCTTCGGCCTCGAGACCATCGACGTCACCGACTGCCCCGAAGGCGTGAACACGCGCGATCTGCCGGCCGATTGCCGCGAGACCGCCGCGACGCCCGCCGAGCTCTTCCGCAAGCTGGACGAGTCCGGTCACGAGAGCATCGTGATCCCGCACGGCAACACCTGGGGTCTCTACACGGCCATGACCTCCACCTGGGACAAACAACTCGCGGGCCCCATGCAGGACCCGAAGCGGCAGTTCCTGATCGAGGTCTACTCCGGCCACGGCAACTCCGAGGAATACCGCCCGTTCGCGCCGGCCATCAAGGACGCGAACGGCGTGCTGCGCTGCCCCGAACCCACGGCCGACTACCTGCCCGTGTGCTGGCGTGCCGGTGAGCTGATCCGCGAACGCTGCCTTGCCTCCGGCAACACAGCGCAAGAGTGCGAGAGCCGTGCCGTGGAGACGCGCCAGCGCGCGGTGGACAGCGGCACCGGTGCCGAGCTGGGCGTGGTGGCCAAGGCCGATGCCACGGACTGGCTGGACGCAGGTCACTGCCGCGACTGTTTCCTCCCGGCCTACAACTACCGCCCTGGCGGCTCCACGCAGTACGCACTCGCCATCGGCAACTTCGACGAACCCGGCCCGCCGCGCCGCTTCCGCTTCGGTTTGATGGCATCCAGCGATGTGCACTCGGCGCGCCCCGGCACGGGCTACAAGGAGTTCGCGCGCATTCCCATGACCGAGGCGCGTGGCTCCCAAAACGAGGACACCAGCGAGGCCCTGCGGGACTACGACGGCCCGGCGCTAGACCGTGCCCGCACCTCGCCCGAAGCACAGCGCGACATGCGCGCGATGCTGTTCCAGGCCATGGAGCGCCAATCGAGTTTCTGGCTCACCGGCGGCCTGGTGGCGGTGCACGCCGATTCGCGCCGCCGCGAGGACATCTGGGCGGGGCTCAAGCGCAAAGAGGTCTACGGCACCAGCGGCCCGCGCATGCTGCTGTGGTTCGATCTGCTCGATGCCGCCGGCGGCCAGCGCGCCGCGCCCATGGGCAGTGAAATGCAGCTCGCGCACAACCCGCGTTTCCGTGTGCGCGCGGCGGGTTCATTCGAGCAGAAGCCGGGTTGCCCAAAGGACGCGATTGACGCCCTTGGCGAGGAGCGTCTCGCCAATCTGTGCC
>CAIXOY010000461.1 GCA_903921135.1 uncultured Gammaproteobacteria bacterium | reverse complement strand
TGTCCGCCGTCAGCACCTGTGGCCCAGATTTGAGGTTGTGAATTAAGGAGGATTTGGGTCTCGTCGTAGTGACGAAGGAACGAAGATGAGACCCAAATCCTCTGGCCAATCAAAGGCCCCCGCCGAGAAGGTTGTGAAGGACATCCGGCGGGCGACCCGTCGGCATTTCTCGGCGGAAGACAAGATCCGCATCGTGCTCGACGGCCTGCGCGGCGATGACAGCATTGCCGAGCTGTGTCGCAAGGAAGGCATCGCGCAGAGCCTCTATTACACCTGGTCGAAGGAGTTCATGGAGGCTGGTAAGCGCCGCCTGGCCGGCGACACCGCCCGTGCCGCCACCACCGACGAGGTGAAGGATCTGCGCCGCGAAGCCAGCGCCCTGAAGGAATGCGTTGCCGATCTGACGCTCGAGAACCGCCTGCTCAAAAAAAGCATGATTGCGCATGGGGGCGACGACGCATGAGGTATCCCGCATCCGAGAAGCTCGAAATCATCAGGATCGTCGAGCAGTCACACCTGCCTGCCAAGCAAACACTTGACCAGCTCGGCATCGCGCGCCGGACCTTCTACCGCTGGTATGATCGTTACCTCGATGGTGGCCCCGAAGCACTGGCCGATCGGCCTTCGGCGCCGAGCCGGGTGTGGAACCGGATCCCGCCGGACATCCACGACCAGATCATCGAACTGGCGCTGGAGCAATCCGAGCTGTCGCCCCGCGAGCTGGCCGTGCGGTTCACCGACGAGAAGCGCTACTTCGTGTCCGAAGCCACGGTTTATCGGCTTCTCAAGGCCCATGATCTGATCACCAGCCCCGCCTATGTCGTGATCAAGGCTGCCGATCGCTTCCACACCCAGACCACGCGCGTGAACGAGATGTGGCAGACCGACTTCACCTACTTCAAGATTATCGGCTGGGGCTGGATGTATCTGTCGACCGTGCTCGATGACTTCTCCCGCTATATCATCGCCTGGAAGCTATGCTCGACCATGCGCGCCGAGGACGTCACCGACACGCTGGATATGGCATTGGCCGCTTCAGGCTGCGACCAGGCCCATGTCCATCACAAACCCCGGCTGCTCAGCGATAACGGCCCCAGCTATATCGCGGGCGAGCTGGCCGATTATATCGAGGCTCAGCGCATGAGCCATGTTCGCGGCGCTCCGTTCCATCCCCAGACCCAGGGCAAGATCGAACGCTGGCACCAGACCCTCAAGAACCGCGTCCTGCTGGAAAAATACTTCCTGCCCGGCGACCTCGAAACCCAGGTCGAGGCCTTCGTCGAGCATTACAACCACCAGCGCTATCATGAGAGCCTGAACAACGTAACGCCCGCCGACGCCTACTTCGGCAGAGCCGCGACCATCATCAAACAGCGAGAAAGGATCAAACGACAGACCATCGAACATCGGCGCTTGCAGCACCGCAAGCTCGCCGCCTAGCATCAACCCCCAGACGAGGTCCACACTCCGCTAATTTACCCCGCGAGTTGCGCCAAATGTTCTGACGACGGACACCCCTGCTTGGCCGAGCTGCCGGCATGATTGGCACTATCTGATGGCTGAGCGCTGCACCCGGCCAAGCCAAATGCCCCGGCATAGACCGCGACCAGCAGAGCCTTTCGCATATGCGTTTCCCAAGGTGGACGAGATTTCACCCGGTTGGCTAGAAAGATTGTTCGCTGAAGCACAAATTTTAT
>CAIXOY010000460.1 GCA_903921135.1 uncultured Gammaproteobacteria bacterium | reverse complement strand
GCGCGGCGCGTCCTGCGCCCTCGACATCGCGCGCGACCACGAAGTTCAGATCCGTGTGCCGTGCCGCGAAGTGCTGACCGCGCGGGCTGTTGCCGGCGCTCATCAGCACGGGGCCGCCGCGCTGCACGGGTTTGGGTTCGGAGTAGGCGCCGGGCACTTTGAAGAACGGGCCGTCATGGTCGAACTCGCCCTCGCGGGTCCAGAGTTCCTTGCAGAGCGTGATCCAGTCCTCGGCCACCGCATATCGGTCGTCGTGGTCGCGCTGCGGTGCCCCGAACATGGCGATTTCTTTCTCGTTCCAGCCCGCCACCAGGTTCAGGCAGAAGCGCCCGCCCGAGATGTGGTCGATGGTGGCGACTTCCTTGGCGGCGCGCACCGGATGCACGGTGGGCACGTGGAAGGTCGAGAACAACGCAATGCGGCTGGTGACAGCCGCGAGGCCCGCGGCCCAGGTGAAAGGATCGAAGTTGCGGTGGTTGAAGTTCACCTTGCCGCCCATGCCTTTCCAGCGCGCGACCGGCACGATGCCCTCGATGCCGGCATCCTCTGCGGCCCGCGCGATGCGCACCGACTCTGCCCATTCCACCGCGATCGTGCCCGGCACATCGCTCATCGAGCAGCCACTGCTCACGTTCACACCGAAGACGCCCAGCTTCAGCCGGTTGCGGCTGGCGAGCATGGGGTTGGTCGAGTTCTGCGCTGCGCTCATGCCTGTGCTCCCGTGTACGACTCTCAGCCCTGGCAGGCGCTGACGGCGCGGCGCGCCACAACCCCTGCCAGATGCGCACGATACGCGGCCGAGCCGTGCATGTCCGCGATCATGTGGCTCTGGTCGAGCGCGATGCCGGCGATCGCGTCGGGGCGGAAATCCCGCGCCAGTGCCGCTTCGAAGTCGCGCGCCCGGAACACGCAGGACGCGGCCCCGGTGATTGCCACCCGTACGCCCGAGGCGTGCCGCGCGACGAAGGCACCTGCCATCGCGTAGCGCGAGGCGGGGTTGGGGAACTTCACGTAGGCCGCAGCCTGCGGTATCGCGAACGAGACAGCAGTGATGATCTCGCCCGTGCCGAGCGCGGTCTCGAACATGCCGCGGAAGAAGTCGTCGGCCGCGATGCTGCGCTCCGAGGTGATGATCTGCGCGTCAAGCGCCAGCACCGAGGAGGGGTAATCCGCGGAAGGATCGTTGTTGGCGAGTGCGCCGCCCAGCGTGCCCATGTGGCGCACCAGCGGGTCGCCGATCAGGCCGGCCAGCGTGGAGAGCGCAGGGATAGTGCCCGCCACCAGCGTGGACGCCGCCACATCGGCGTGTTTTTCGCCCGCGCCCACGATCAGCCGATCGCCCTCGCGGCGGATGCCTTTCAGCTCCGGCAGGCTGCCGATGTCGATCAGCGTCGAATGCATGGCGAGCCGCTGCTTCATGGCGGCGAGAAGGCTCTGGCCACCGGCCAGCAGCTTCGCGCTTTCGTCTTCGCGCAGCGCTGCTGCAGCCTCTGCCACGGTGCCTGCCCGGCGATAGTCGAAGGGATACATGCCTGCCTCCTCAGCGCGTGCGCTGTGCGTTTGCCGCCAGCCAGACGCGTTCGGGCGTGGCGGGCATGTGGATGTCCTCGATGCCGAGTGCGCCGGTGATGGCGTTGATCACCGCCGGCGTGGCGCCAATGGCGCCGGCCTCGCCGCAGCCCTTCATGCCCACGGGGTTGCCGGGGCAGGGCGTCTCCAGAAGGGCGATGCGGAAGTGCGGCAGGTTATCGGCTCGCGGCATGCCGTAATCCATGTAGGAGCCGCTCAGCAGTTGCCCGGAGTCCGGGTCGTAGGCGCAGTGCTCGTAGAGTGCCTGCCCGATGCCTTGGGTCACGCCGCCCTGCACCTGCCCGTGCACGATCATGGGGTTCGCCACGCAGCCGAAATCGTCCACGGCCACGAAGTCCGTGATCGTGGTGCTGCCGGTTTCCGGGTCGATCTCGACCTCGCAGACGTAGCAGCCGCCGGGGTAGGTGAAGTTGGGCGGGTCGAAGAAGTGCACCGCGTGCAGGCCGGGCTCGAGCGTGGCGGTGGGGAAGCTGTTTGCTGCGTAGGAAGCGACCGCCACCTCGCCGAGCGAGAGCGCTTTGGCGCCAGCCGCGCTGAACACGCCATCCGTGAAGCTCACGGCCGACTCGTCCACGCCCATCACGTAGGACGCGATCTTGCGGCCCTTGGCGATGATCTTGCCGCAGGCGCCGTGGATGGCTGACATGCCGACGGAGGAGCGAGAGCCCGAGGTGCCCGATCCGGCGGGTCCGCGGTTGGTATCGCCGTGCAGGATCTCGACCTGCTCGAAGGGCACACCCAGCAGATCGCAGACCAGCTGCGCGTAGGTGGTCTCGTGGCTCTGGCCGTGCGAGTGGCAACCGGTGATCACTTCCACCGAGCCGGAACCGTTCACGCGGATTTCAGCGGATTCCCAGACGCCGCCCGGGGCGCCGAGCTTCGAGAGGATGCGCGAGGGGCCAAAGCCCGCGATCTCGATGTACGAGGAGAAGCCGATGCCACGCTTGCGGCCTATCGCCTCGCTGGCCGCGCGCCGCGCGGGGAAGTTGGCGTAGTCGCTCAACTCCAGCGCCTTGTCGAGCAGCGCCACGAAATCGCCCGTGTCGTACTCCAGCCCGAAGGCGGAGTGGTGCGGAAACTCCCGCACGAAATTGCGCCGGCGGAGTTCTGCGGGGTCCACGCCCAGCGTGCGGGCGGCGTGTTCGACGATGCGCTCGATGACGTAACAGGCTTCCGGGCGCCCCGCGCCGCGGTAGGCGTCGACCGGAGCGGTGTTGGTGTAGACGCCGCGCACCTCGGCGTAGGCCGCGGGAATCACGTACTGGCCGGGCGAGATCAGCGCGTACATCACCGTGGGCACCAGCGTGCCGAAGGTCGAGACGTAGCCGCCGAGGTTGGCGATGGTGCTGATGCGCAGCGCGAGGAATTTGTGATTCTCGTCAAGCGCGAGTTCCACATGCGTGTCGTGGTCGCGGCCGTGGGCATCGCCCAGGAAGGATTCGCTGCGTTCCGCCGTCCACTTCACCGGGCGCCCGAAGCGTCGTGCCGCCAGCATGCAGCCGATTTCCTCGGGGTAGAGCACGGCCTTGGAGCCGAATCCGCCGCCCACATCGCCCGAGAGCACACGGATGCGGTAGTCAGGCGCAAGACCGATCGCAGCCGAGAGCAGCGTGCGCTTGCCGTGCGGGTTCTGCGTGGTGAGGTGCAGCGTGAATTCGCTCTTGCCTGCGTCGTACACCGCGTTCATGGCGCGCGGTTCCATGGCGTTCGGGATCAGCCGGCTGTTCAGCAGGTCGAGCGACACCGTGTGTGCGGCACGCGCGAAAGCGGCATCGGTTGCAGCGCGGTCGCCGGTCTCCCAGTCGAAGGCGCAGTTGCCGGGCGCTTCGGGGTGGATCAGTTCCGCGCCTGCGTCGAGTGCCGCTCGCGGCGATGTCACTGCGGTCAGCGGGTCGTAGTCGACCTGCACGAGTTCTGCGGCGTCCTTCGCCTGCTCCCGCGTGTCTGCGATCACGATGGCGACGGGATCGCCCGCGTAGCAGGCCTTGCTGCTGACCAGTGCGGGGCGCTTGCCGATCCGTGCGGGGGAGCCGTCTTTGGAGCGCGTGTCCCAGGCGCTCGGCATGGGATTCAGCCCTTCGGCTTCGACATCGGCGCCGGTCAGTACGCCGATGACACCGGGCGCCTCGAGCGCGGCCGAGATGTCCACCGAGAGAATCCGCGCGTGCGCGTGCGGCGAGCGCACGAACACCGCGTGGGCCTGATCCGGTAGACGGATGTCGTCGGTGTAACGACCCTGACCGGTGATGAAACGGAAGTCTTCCTTGCGGGCCTGCGATGCGCCCATGCCCGAGGCGTTGCGTGGGGCGTTCATGGGATCAGCTCCTCATCTCTTCGGCGGCGGCGAGCACCGCGGTGACGATGTTCTCGTAGCCGGTGCAGCGGCAGAGATTGCCCTCGAGTTCCTCGCGCACCGTGGCTTCGTCGGGCGCGGGACAGCGGCGGATGATGTCGACTGCCGTCATGATCATCCCCGGTGTGCAGAAGCCGCACTGCAGGCCGTGGTGCGTGCTGAAAGCCTTTTGTACCGGGTGCAGCCCCCCGGCCCCGAGGCCCTCGATGGTGAGCACGCTGTGGCCGTCTGCCTGCGCTGCGAGCACGTTGCAGGACTTCACGGCGCGCCCGTCGAGGTGGACCACGCAGGCGCCGCACTGCGCCGTGTCGCATCCCACGTGGGTGCCGGTGAGGCGCAGGCGCTCGCGCAGGAAATCCACGAGCAGGGTGCGGCCGTCGACCTCCGCCTCGATGTCCTTGCCGTTGACGTTCAGAGCAATCGCGACCATGGACGGTTTCCTCGATCAGGGATGTGGGATGCCGCGCGTGCGGGGCATCAGCGCAGCCACCAGGCCAGGGCTGCGAGTGCAGCTACTGCGGCGGCGATGAGCGCGATTCGGGCCGATGCAGACATGCCTGCCGGGGCGGCCGGGACAGGTGCTGGCGCCGGGGTTTCGGCGGGTGTGGCCGTTGCCTCGCCGGCGGGTTGCGGTGCCGCGGCGCTGCAGTGGCGGCTGAACTCGCCGAAGAAATCGTCGGCCATCTTGCGGGCGCTGGAATCGACCAGTCGCTGGCCGATCTGCGCGAGCTTGCCGCCGACGGTGGCTTGGGCCACGTAGGACAGGACGGTGTTCGCGCCGTCTTCGCTCAGTGTCACGGTGGCCTTGCCGCGGGCAAAGCCTGCAACGCCGCCACTGCCCTCGAAATCGATGTCGTAGGAGGCCGGCGGGGCGAGGTTCTGCAGGCTGACATTGCCCTTGAATTTGGCCTGCACGGGGCCGACCTTGGCGAACAGGCGGGCCTCGAAGCGGTTGTCGCCGGTCTGCTCGAGTGCTTCGCAGCCCGGAATGCAGGACCGGAGCACCGCCGGGTCGTTCAGCTCCCGCCAGACCAGCTCGCGTGGTGCGGGAATCGGATACTCGCCGGTGAACTCCATCCTGCGTGACGCCCCTGATCGTGAATCACCCGAGTATTTCACCCGCGCGCGCGGGGCGGCAAGCAAAGATGCGCCCGGCCGCGGCGCAGCGTGGATGGATTCCCGGTCAGCCCGCACGCATAGGACGTCCATCCCTCGGCAGTCGCCACCGTGGCTGCCAGCCGGGTCAGCGTTTGACGGACGGGCGGCCTGCCCGTTTACTCCGGCGTGACATCCAGGGGAGGCGGGGCATGCACGACATCGACGAACTCGCGCGCCGCATCGACCGGCTCGAGACGCACGTGGCCATTCGGGAACTGGTGAGCGCCTACGCCATCGCCTGCGACGAACAGGACATCGCCCGTCTGCGCGGCCTGTTCACCGATGACGCTGTGTTCAGTTCGGCCAGCGGCCGGATGCAGGCGACGGGCGGCGAGGCAGTCTGCGCGCTGCTTGCGCGTGCGCTGGCCAACCGCGGCCCCTCCTGCCACTGGACCCACGATGTCATCGTGTGCCCCGACGCGCTAGATCTCGATCGCGCCACGGGCACGGTCTACAGCCACGCCGAGACGACCCCGGATGGCGTGGTGAGCCTTGCCGCGATGCGCTATCACGACGAATACGCCCGTGAAGAGGGCGTGTGGCGCTTCCGGCGCCGCGAGATAAGCTACCTCTACTACGTGCCGGCAGAGCAGTATCCCGCCGGCCTGAACGGCGAACTGCGGGTACATACGGGCGCCGGGCTGGCCCCCGCGGATTACCCGGAGACGCTTCCCGCCTGGCAGGCATTCCGCCAGCAACACCGCGGAGGATGAGACGTGAGCAGCACACGTGAGGAATCGATGGCGCTCGCGAAGCGCGCACTGACGCATTTTGTTGCGCGCACCACGGACCAGGCGCCCGGCATCATGCCGATGCCGGTTGCGGCCTATACCGATCCGGATCGCTACCGCCACGAGATCGAGCGCGTGTTCCGGCGCCAGCCGATAGCGCTGTGCCTGTCGCTGGAGCTGCCCGCTCCCGGAAATTACGTGGCGCTCGAGCTGATGGGCGTGCCGGTGCTGCTGGTGCGTGGCAGCGACGGGCAAGCCCGCGCCTTCCTGAACGTCTGCCGCCACCGCGGCGCGCAGATCTGCCCGCACGGCAGCGGCAGCGCGCGCGTGTTCTCTTGCCCTTATCACGCGTGGACCTACGACGACCGTGGCGCGCTGATCGGCCGTTACCGCGGCGAGACCTTCGGTGAGGTGGATACCGATGCCCTCGGGCTCACACCCTTGCCGTGTGCCGAACGCGCGGGATTGGTGTGGGGTGTGCTGACACCCGGAGTCCCGCTCGATATCGACGCCTGGCTGCGCGGCATGCAGGAGCCGCTCTCGGGGCTCTGCCTCGGTGACTGGCACCTCTACCTGCAGCGCGATCTCCCGGGGCCGGGCTGGAAAGTCACCCTGGACGGTTACCTCGAGGTCTATCACCACGACAGCGTGCACGGCCGCACAGTGGGCAAGCACACGGTGGGCAACCTGCTGGTCTGGGACACCTATGGGCCGCACCAGCGGCTCGTCTTCGGCCGACGGACCATCGGCGAGCTGCGCGATCTCCCCGAGGCGCAGTGGGAGCCGGAAAAGCACATCCGTCGCATCCACTCGGTGTTCCCCAATCTCTCGATCTCCGGGATTCTGGGTGATCACTGCCTCGTGAGTCAGGTGTTCCCCGGGCCGACACCCGACACCACCGTCACGCGCCAGACAGTGCTCTGCTCCACGCCGCCCGCGACAGATGCCGAGCGCGACGCAGCCGATGTCTTCAGCGCGATGACCCTGCAGGCCGTGCAGGACGAGGACTACAGGATCGGTGCGGGCATCCAGGCGGCGATCCGCAGCGGCGCCAACACCGAGTTCCTCTTCGGGCGTAATGAGCCGGCGGTGCAGCACTACCACCAGTGGGTCGCGCAGCTGAGCGCCTGAGTTTTCATTGCCGGGTTGAACGGCATCGATCCAGCAGCCGCGGAGACATCGCACGATGTTCGATTTGCAGAGGGCTTTCCACATCGGCGTCGCCGTTGCCGATCTCGACCTGGCGATGCAGCGCATGGGGGCCGAGCTGAACCTGCAGTGGGCGCCGGTGCGCCGCTTCGATCCCTTGCCGTTCTGGACGCCGGATCAAGGCCTGCATGAGGTCTCGGTGAGCGCCACCTATTCCCGGCAGGGCCCGCTGCATCTGGAGTTGGTGCAGGGCACGGGCTCTTTCTATGCGCCCGGCGGGCAATCGCAGGCGCGTCACGTCGGGGTGTGGGTGGAGGATCTTCCGGCAGAGGCCGGCAGGCTGGTGCACGCGGGCTGGCAGGTGCTGGCGGCCGGCGATGCCCCGGCCTCCGGTTACGGCGCGATCTGCTACATCTGCGCACCGGACGGCAGCCTGCTGGTCGAGCTGGTTTCGACGGTGCTGGAGCCCGTGATCAGCGCGTGGATCCGCGGCGAGGCCTGAGCCTGATCAGGCGTCGCGCCTGCCGCGGAACGTGATGTGCAGTTCGTGCACACCCCGGAAGAGCGGGCTGGGGATGTAGCGCGGGCGCGGATGGCCGGGATCCAGCCGGATATCGTCCAGCCGCTCCAGAATCCTGCGAAACGCCACCACCAGTTCCTTGCGTGACAGCATCATCCCGATGCAGGTGTGGATGCCGCGACTGAACGCCACGTGCGCCGTGCGGAAATCGCGGCCGACGTCGAAGCGGTCGGGATCCGGGAAGTACTTCTCGTCGCGGTTCGCCGAGGTGAACATCAGCAGCAGCATGGTGCCCGCTGCGATCGGTACGCCGCCGAGCGTGGTGTCTTCCGTCGCGCGACGCCACATGCCCTGTGTGGGCGTCTGCATCCGCAGCAGTTCCTCGACCATATTGGGTATCAGCGAGGGCTCGGCGCGCACGCGCGCGAGCTCGGCGGGGTTGTCGATCAGCGTGAAAAGACCACCCGCCAGCATGTGGGTGGTGGTCGCGTTGCCCGCCACCATCAGCTGCTGCGCGACGCTGAGGAGTTCGGCCTCGTCCAGCGGGCGCTCGTCATCGACGCGCGCGTTCAACAGGTCGGTGAGCATGTCGGCGCGCGGTGCGCTGCGGCGCTCGTCGATGCGCGCCTTCATGTAGTGCTGGAAGGCCACCACCTGCTCTGCCCGCGCGGCCTGCTCGTCTTCGGTGAGGGCGCTGCCGATCAGTTCGATGAAGGCATCCGACCAGGCCTTAACGCGCGGCACGTCGGCCGCGTCGATGCCCAGTTGCCCGGCGATCACCGAGCAGGGCAAGGGGATCGCGAGGGACTGCACGAAGTCGCAGGCGCCGGCGTCTGCGAAACGGTCGATCAGCGTGTCGACGATGCCGGTGATATGGCCTTCCAGCGCGTCCACTTTCTCGCGCGTGAAAGCACGGTTCACCAGTTTCTTGAAGCGGGTGTGGGAGGGCGGATCGTTGGTGAGCAGCGTCTCGACCTGCGGCCAGCCGCGCGCGTAGATCTCGCGGCAGCGCGGGCTGTTGATGGATGGGCCGAGCAGGGCTTGTTCGTTGCGGCTGGAGAACACCATCGGTTTCATGAGGGCTTCCAGCACCTCGTCATAACCGAAGACCATCACGACGCCCTTGCCGGGCACCGGGTACACCGGGCTCTCTGACCTGCCGATCGCGTAGGCCGCGTGCGGCTCACGCAGATGTGCCTCGCTGTCCCAGTCGATCGTCTCGAGTTTGCCCATGCGTCCTCCCTTGACGGCCCTCGTGGCCGCACGGTGGCGATGATGACCCAATTCGCCCCTCGTGCGCATGGGGACTCGGGGAGTGGGAGGGGGCCATGCCCCCGACTGTGGCAAGGCTGCAATCCCGGTCGGGGGCATGGCCCCCTCCTACAGAAGTAGCCCGCTCCCACCCCCGGTTCGAGCGCTTCAGCCCCGGCCCCTCGACCCGCGAGCGAGCGGGACGGGGGCCGGGGCTGAAGTGCTGGGCGCAAGACAGTTATAGTGCCGCCTTCCCCGGCACCCTGGAGCATCCGCATGGCAAACCTGAACCAGCAGTGGCGTCTGATCGCCCGTCCGACGGACGAGGCGGGGCGAGAGCACTTCCGCATCACCGAGGAGCCGATCCCGGAGCCCGGCCCCGGCGAGGTGCTGGTGCGGAACATCTACCTTTTCGTGCCGCCCTCGATGCGGCTCTGGATGAACGAGAAAGACAGCTATTTCCCCGCGCAGGTGCTGGGCGAAGTGATGATGGGCATCACGCTTGGCGTGGTCGAGAAGTCCAACGTGCCGGGCCTTGAGCCCGGCACCTATGTGAACGGCATGGGTGGCTGGCAACAGTGGTCCGTCGCGCCCGGCGCGGCGCTCCAGCCGCTCGCGCCGCATCCGGGCGTACCGCTGGAGCTCTACCGCACGGTGCTCGATGTGCAGGGCCTCACCGCCTTCGTGGGTGTCATGGACGTCTGCAAGCCGCAGCCCGGTGAAACCGTGGTGGTGACGGCAGCAGCCGGCAGCGTGGGCTCGCTCGCCTGCCAGCTCGCCAAGACCACGGGCGCGCGGGTGATCGGTGTGGCGGGTGGCCCGGAGAAGTGCCGCTGGCTGGTCGAGGAATGCGGTGTCGACGGCGCCATCGACTACCGTGCCGGGGACGTGGGCAAGCGTCTGGACGAACTCGCGCCCAAGGGCATCGACTCGGTCTTCGAGAACGTGGGCGGCCCCGTGATGGATCTGATCCTGGACCGCATCAACGACCGCGCACGCATCGCGCTCTGCGGCCTCGTCTCGAGCTACAACACCGGCGGCACCCAGAGCACGATGTCGCTGATGCAGCTCGTGAACCGCGCGGCCGTGATGCAGGGTTTCCTCTGCAAGGACTACCTGCACCGTTACGGCGACATGCTGGCCACGATGCAGCCCATGGTGCTGGCGGGCACGCTGAAGTACCACGTCGATATTCTGGAAGGCGGCCTCGAGAGCACGCTGGAGGCGATGCACCGTATTTCCACGGGAGCCAATCAGGGTCCGCAGTTGGTAAAGCTGGGCCCAGTGTGATCTGTGGCGGTGACCCCGGTCATAACCGGGGCGCCGCCTGTCGCTCGTTCATGCCGATGCGGCGGCCAATGCCTCGAACGCCGCGCGGCTCTCCCCGGTGGTGATGCCGCAGAAGCTTGTCGTCGCCGCCCGCATCAGCCTCGATTTCAGACCCCGGTCGCTGATGTGCCCCTGGGTCCATTTCATCACCAGGCTGCAGAGTTGGGTCACCAGATCATCCGCGAAGATATCCGGACGAACCCAGGGCTGCAGTTCCCCGAGCGCCTCGATTTCATGGACGATCAGTGCGAAATCTGCCGCCACGAAATCGTGTATCACGGCGCGGAGATGCGAATCCGGTGTGTGCTGGAAATAGAAGATCATCATCGAGCGCGTGTAGCTTCGCCACGGGCCGGTCATGCCTCGCGCTGTCGTGGCGACGCGCTCGCGTAGCTTTCCTGCCGGGTCCAACGCGGTGGTGCGGTTCACGACCGGCTGGTAGCGCCCCATGATGTCGCCGCGAAGCGCTTCCGCAATCACGGATTCCCGGCTGCCGAACTGGTTGTAGAGCGTCGCGACGGCAACGCCGCAACGAAGCGCCAGATCCCGCATGGTGATGGCTTCCACCCCGCGTTCGCCGATCAACTCCAGTGTGACCGACAGTATTCGCTCCCGGCGGGCGAGGGCTCCGCGTGGCGGTGTGGCCACAGGGCTTCCGGGGATTGTTCGACGTCTGGGCATGGGAATCCTGAAGTGAGCTCAGCTGTGTCTCTCAGGATACCAGCGAGTCTCCACGCCGTTCTCCCCGAGAGCGCGATTCGGTGGTTGCCCTCTCAGATCCCGAAACGCACCATCACCTTCGATGACCGCTGCGCGTCGCAGGCCGTGCGCCAGGCTTCCTCGAAGTCAGCGAAGTCGAAGGTGTGGCTCACCATTGCAGAGACGTCAACGGCCGGGTCCGAGAGCATCGCGATCACCTCCGGAAACTCACGGGGATAACCGATCGATCCGCGCACCACGAGTTCCTTCATCAACAGCATCGACAGATCGATGGGTGCGGGCTTTTTGTGCAGGCTGACGACCACCACGCGTGCGGAGTGCGGTGCGATGCGTACGATCTCCTC
>CAIXOY010000459.1 GCA_903921135.1 uncultured Gammaproteobacteria bacterium | reverse complement strand
GCAAATCGCCGATCTCGGGCTCTCGGATGCGCTGATCAGCGCGGGCATCCGCATGGATGCCCTGCCCTTCGCCGAGGCCTGGATGCAGTCACTGCAGGACCCGACATCAGCAGTCGCACGCTTCGCTCCACTCGCGCGTGAACTGGTCGAGGACGGCGCGGGTTGCGAGGTTTTCGGCTGCGGCGGATTCAGTCTGGTCTGCGGCGCTCAGCGCTTCACCACCGTGCACGCGAAGGGGCACGACTGGCCCGTACTGATCCCGGTAACGGTGGCGCTGCAGGAGGCCGAGTCGCAGGTGTTTGCAGCGCGCGTGGGCACGCGCGTGCAGGCGCGTCGTCCGGGCTCGGTGCTGCACGACTCGGCGCAATTGAAGCAACTGCTTGCGGACTTCGGGATGCCCCCTCTCGAGTGATGCCGCGCGGCGGTCACCGCGCTAGACTCCGCCCCGCAACCAGAATTCCAACGGAGAGACGCCATGACGCTGCGCCAACCTGGCCTTGCCCTCGCCCTGCTGCTCGCCGTACAGGCCGATGCGCACGCCGGATTCACGCAGGCCGAGGCCGATGCCGGCCGCGCCGATTACGCGAAGTACTGCGCCGACTGTCACCACGGGAGCCTCCGCGGCAGCGCCCACGGCGCGCCCCTCGCGGGCCCCGCCTTCGCCGAGAAATGGAACGGCAAGCCCGCGGGCGAGCTCGCGGGTTTGATCCGCAGCCAGATGTCCACGACGGTGCCCACCGGCGCGGCCGATTCGCTGTATCTGGGGCTGGTTGCGCACATCCTGCACGTGAACGGCGCGGCCCCGGGCAGCGCAGCGCTCGCGGCCAACAGCCTGATGGAGGTAGGCGCGGGCAACGCGACGCTCACCGATGCCGGCGCGGGTGCGCCCGCTGCCGATGCAGCAGCCCCGGCGGGTGACGGCGAGAAACGCGCGTGGGAGGGCGCGAGCGGTGTAGCCGAAGCCGCCGCCAGCGCCGGCAAATGGGTGAACCGCGAGACTCCGCCACTCAGCCCCGTCACCGAGTCGATGTTGCAGAACCCGCCCGACGGTGCCTGGCTCAGCTGGCGCCGCACACTCGACGGCCAGGGCTACAGCCCGCTCTCGCAGGTGAACCGCGGCAACGTGGGCAAGCTGCGCCTCGCCTGGGCCATGACCATGCACGAGGGCAGCAACCAGGCAACGCCGCTGGTGCACGAGGGCGTGATGTTCCTGACGCACCCCAACAACAAAATCCAGGCGATCGACGCGGCCACGGGCGATCTCATCTGGGAGTACAGCTACAGCTTCCCGCCCGATGCGCGCACGCTGGGCGGCCCCACGCGCAACATCGCGCTCTACGGCAACCGCCTCTTCCTCGCCACGTATGACGCCGCGATCGTCGCCATCGACACCCGCACCGGCAAGGAAGTCTGGCGCACCCAGAAAGCCGACTACACGCAGGGCTACACGCACACTGCAGGCCCGCTGATCGCGGGTGGCGTGGTGGTGAGCGGCATCAACGGCTGCGAGCGCTTCAAGAAGGGCGGCTGCTTCATCACCGGGCACGACCCGGAAACGGGCAAGGAGCTCTGGCGCACCTCCACCATCGCGCTCCCCGGCGACCCCAACAACAAGACCTGGGGCAAGGTACCGCCGGAACTGCGCGGCGGCGCTGACAACTGGATTGCCGGCAGCTACGACCCTGCGCTCGGGTTGTTCTATGTGGGCACCTCGCAGGCCAAACCCTGGGTGGCAGCAAGCCGCGGCATGAACCCGCGTGACGCCGCGCTCTACACCAACTCCACGCTCGCGCTGGACCCGAAGACCGGCAAGATGCGCTGGTTCTACCAGCACATCCCGGGCGAAACGCTGGACATGGAAACCGGCTTCGAGCGCGTGCTCGCGGACGTCGACGGCGAGCAGGTGCTGCTCACCGTGGGCAAGGACGGCATCCTCTGGAAGCTCGACCGCCGCAACGGCAAATTCCTCGGCTTCGCCGAGACCATCTACCAGAACCTCTACAAGAAGGTCGATCACCGCAAGGGCCGCGTCACCTACCGCGACGACATCCTCGACGCGAAGATCGGCGACTCGGTAGCGGCCTGCCCCAGCATCTACGGCGGCCACAACTGGCAGGCCACCTCCTACTACCCCGGCACGCAGTCACTGATCATTCCGCTGCAGCAGCTCTGCATGGAATTCATCGGGCGCAAGGTCGACATGGTGGAAGGCGGCGGCGGCTACGGCGGCGAATCGAAAATGCTGCCCATGCCAGGCACCAACGGGAATTACGGCCGCCTGAGTTCCTGGGACGTGAAGACGCTGAAGCAACGCTGGACGCAAACGCAGCACGCGATGTTCCTCACCGGCGTGCTGAGCACCGGCGGCGGGCTTGCCTTCGTGGGTGACCTCGACCGCTACTTCAAGGCCTTCGACGCCGAGACCGGCAAGGAACTCTGGAAGACCCGCCTCGGCGCACCGCTGCACGGCTACCCGATCACCTACTCGGTGAAGGGCAAGCAGTACATCGCCGTGCCCACCGGCATGGGCGTGTTCAAGCTGATGACGGCGCAGCAGATTCCGGATGTGTACCAGCCGAGTGGCGGGAACGAGTTGTATGTGTTTGAGGTGGGGGAATGAGCGCAGGGCAGGCAAGGTGGACATAAATCCATCCCAAACACGGGACCAAGTCCTTGCGGCGGAAGCGCGGCAGAGGCTGGAGCAGGCTTGGCTGGGGGAAAACAGTTCAGCCATCGCGGCATACAACGAGCACATCGCATCAAACGGAGTGTTCAGCGACGGACTGCGGAGTTTCTAAGGCCTCGCTACACGCGCCTTGGTGCGGCTGTATCCGGCACCAACGCAATGACCGGCAGAGATGTCCTGAGCCTCATTCCGTCGCTCAAGATCCTCTCGGCTATCGACTTCCTGCTACTCGGCTTTTGACCCCACCTTCCCCCCGAGTTTCTCCACCCCATACACCCCGGCCGCATGCAGCCGCCGGATCTCTTTCTTGTCGATCTTGCCCACGCTGGTCTTGGGCAGTTCGGCGGGGAACGCGAAGTACTCCGGCAGCCAGAAGCGCGCCACACGCCCCTCGAGAAACGCGCGCAACTCCGAGGCAGTAGCCTGCTGCCCGGGCCGCAACACCACCAGCACGAGCGGGCGCTCTTCCCAGCGCGGATCGGGAACGCCGATCACGGCGGCTTCGAACACGGCCGGGTGCAAGGAGATCTGGTTCTCGAGGTCCACGGAGGACACCCACTCCCCGCCGGACTTGATCACATCCTTGGAGCGGTCGGTGACCTGCACATAGCCACGCGTATCGATGGTGCCCACGTCACCGGTGCGCAGCCAGCCGTCATCGGTGAAGGCATCGGTCGAGGCACCCTTGTGGTAGCCACCGGTGACCCACGGCCCGCGCAGTTGCAACTCGCCCACGGTGTGGCCGTCTTCCGCCGTCGCATTGCCTTGTTCGTCCACCAGTCGCACCTGCATGCCCGGCACCGGGCGGCCGCTCTTGGCGCGCCACACGGGCTCGTCCTCGGGCGCGGTGTCGCGCGGCGGAATCGACACACAGCACATGGGGCTTGTTTCGGTCATGCCCCAGCCCTGCAGCATGGGCACGCCCCAGCGCTCGCGCACGCGGCTGATCAGCGCAGGCGACACGGGCGAGCCGCCGGCGATGATCGCGCGGAAGCTGGACATGTCCACGGGATCCTCGAGATCCGCCTGCAGCAGATCGTTCGCGAGCGTGGGCACCAGCGCGGTAATCGTTGGGCGCGCCTGCCGCACCATGGCGCGGATGTGTGCGGCCTTGAGATTCGGCCCGGGCATGATGAGATCCGCACCCGAGAACCACGCCGAGAAGGGCAGCCCCCAGGCATTGGCATGGAACATCGAGGGCAGCAGCAGGATGCGGTCATCCTGCCCGATGCCGAAGGTGTCCCGGCCCAGCGTGGCCAAGGTGTGCAGGAAAATGCTGCGATGGCTGTAGACGATGCCTTTGGGATCACCCGTGGTGCCGGTGGTGTAGCAGACCACCGCGGCATCGCGCTCCTGCAGTTCGGGCCACGCGAAGGCACCGGCGTGCGCGGCGAGCAGCGCCTCGTAATCCGATACGCCCATCGAGGTCGGCAATTCCACCGCACCCTCGCCCACCAGGATCACGTGCTTGAGACCAGGCACCTGCCCGAGATGCGGCGCAAGTTGTGGCAGCAGCGAAGCATCGGCGATCAGCACGCGGTCATCGGCGTGCGCCATGATTTTCGCCACCTGCTCGGGGAACAGGCGGATGTTCAGCGTGTGCAGCACCGCGCCCATGGCGGGCACGGCAAGGTAGGCCTCGAGGTGCTGGCGGTGGTTCCAGCAGAAGGTCGCGACGCGTTCGCCGCGTTGCACGCCCAATGCCGAGAGCGCGTTCGCCAGCGATTCCGCATGCCGCGCCACGTCCTCGAACAGCGTGATCCCGATGCGTTCGCCATCGAAACTGCGCACCGCACTCCCGCCGTGCAGACGCGCGCCGTGGCGGAAGATCATCTGCGTGGAGAGCGGCAGGTCCATCATCGTCGACTGCATGGGCGTGGCTCCGCGGGGGTTCAACGCAGGCCGGCGATGATCGCCGCTTCCTGCAACATGCTGGGCACATCGTGCTCGAGGCGGCGCGAGTAGTCGCTGTCGACCAGGCCCTTGCGGTTCAGGACCCAGGCGCCCTCGACGATGGAGGCGAGGCGCCAGAGCGCGAACACGATGTAGTAATCGATGTCATCGGAGGCGATGCCGCTCACGCGGGACCAGCGTGCGGCCAGTTCGGCGCGCGAGGGCGCCGCAACACCCTGACGCGTCACCTGCTGCACGAAATCGAACCCGGGCGCCTCGACCAGCCGCGGGCCCCAGAAGGCGAGCATCAGCCCGAGGTCCGTGAGCGGATCGCCCACCGTGGCGAGCTCCCAGTCGATGATGCAGGCAAGCGCGGGGCGCGCGCGCTGGAAGAGCGTGTTGTCGAGGTGGAAATCCCCGTGCGTCACGGCCACAGGGCGTTGCGCGGGCAGCTTCGCGAGCAGCCAGCGACCCACTTCTTCCACCAGCGGCAACTCGCGCACGGATTCCGCCGCGCGAGCCTTCAGCCAGCGCTCGATCTGCTTGGGCACATAGGCATCGGCACCGGCAGGCGCATCGATGCCCAGCTCGCGCCAGTCGAGCGCATGCACCGCAGCAATGGCATCCACCAGTTCCTCGCCAAGCGCGCGAAGCGTGCCGGGCTCACGCGGGTAGGCTTCGGGCAGTTCAGTGGTGATCGACACGGCATCGATGTGCTCCACCACCAGGAAGGGCTGACCGATCACGCTGGTGTCATCACAAAACCCGAGCGCCCGCGGCACGCGCGCACGCCCGTCAAGGGCCTGCAACATGCGGTGCTCGCGGCGCACGCCGTTCGCGGCGCTCGCCGAGAGCGCGGCATCGGGCGGGCGGCGCAGCACCAGCCGCCCATCGCGGTAGTCGAGGAGTTGGGTGACGTTGGAATTACCACCGCCCAGACGCGGGCCGGGCACCACGTCTTGCAGGCCGAGATGCGTGGCTAGCCACGCCGAGAGTGCGGTGTCGGTGCTGCTCATAGCGCGGCCATCAATCCGCCGTCGGTGGGGATCACCGCGCCGGTCATGTAGGTGGAGCCGGCGACCCACCAGATCACCTCGGCGATCTCGTCCTCGGTGCCGGTGCGGCGCATGGGGATGTCGGCCACCAGCCGCTCGCGGGCTTTCTCGTCGAGGCCTGAGGTCATCTCGGTGATCACGAGGCCCGGCAGCACCAGATTCACGCGGATCTGCTTGGCAGCCAACTCGATGGCCAGCACCCTGGTGAGGCCCGCAAGGCCGGCCTTGGACGCGCCATAGGCGCTGTCGCCAGGAAAGCCGCGGAAACCCACCACCGCGCCCACGTTCACGATGGCAGCACCTGCCTGCATGTGAGGCAGCACCGTGCGCGTGCAGTACATGGGACCCGAGAGATTGGTGGCGAGCACGGCGTCCCAGTCGGCCATGTCGAGCCGCACCAGCTTGCCGCCGCGGTGCAGGCCCGCGTTGTTCACCAGCACGTCCACGCCGCCCCAGGCCTCGACCACGCGCGCCACGGATGCATCGACCGAGGCGCGATCACTGATGTCGGTGGGGATGGCGAGGCAGTCCGGGCCGAGCTCGGCCCTCAGCGCGGCCTCGTCGATCTTGCGTGCGAACACCGCCACGCGGTCCCCGCGACGCGCTGCCGCTTTGGCCACCGCAAGCCCCACACCCCGGGACCCGCCCGTCACGATCCAGCGTCTGCTCATGAGATTTCCGTCTGTTGATGACCCGCGCGAGCGGGCGTTTCTGCGCGCCGGGGAGGCGCCTTTTTTGTGGGTGCGGGCCGCAATCACGGGCCACACGCGTTGCCTTCCGAAGGCGGCGCCAAGATAATCGCGAGGCTCCGCTCCCGCAAGTGTGCGGAGCCCGCTGCAGGTGCCACGAGACGCCACACCCGAGGGCGCCAGCGCCGCAGCCCGCATCACCCTCCCTTTTCAAGCGTAAGGATGTACACACGATGGCATGGGACTTCGAGACCGATTCCGACTTCCAGACGAAACTCGACTGGATGGACAACTTCGTGCGCGAGGAGATCGAGCCGCTCGACCTCGTGTTCCGTGGCCCCTCCGATCCCTTCGATCCGGCGCGCAAAGGCCCTGCCCATGCCATGGCACCGCTGAAAAAAATCGTGCAGCAGCAGGGTCTCTGGGCCTGCCACCTCGGCCCGGAGCTCGGCGGCAAGGGCTACGGCCAGGTCAAACTCGGACTGATGAACGAGATCCTCGGTCGCAGCCGCTTTGCACCCACGGTGTTCGGCTGCCAGGCGCCCGATACGGGCAACGCAGAGATCCTCGCGCGCTTCGGCACGCCCGAGCAGAAAAAACGCTATCTGGAGCCGCTGCTCGCAGGCGAGATCGCCTCCTGCTACTCGATGACGGAACCGCACGCGGGCGCTGATCCCGCGGAGTTCACCTGCCGCGCCGAACTGGTCGGTGACGAATGGGTGATCAACGGCGAGAAGTGGTACGCCTCACACGCGGATTTCTCGCGCTTCCTGCTGGTGGTCGTGGTCACCGACACCACGGTGCCGATCCACAAGGGCGCCTCCATCCTGATCGTCGATCGCGACGCACCGGGCCTGGAGCTCGTGCGCAATGTCTCCTCGACCATCATGGAAGAGATCGGCGAGGGCGTGCACGGCTATCTGCGCTTTACCAACTGCCGCGTGCCCAAGGAAAACATCCTCGGCAATCCCGGCCAGGGCTTCGAGGTGGCGCAGTCGCGCCTTGGCGGCGGCCGCATCCACCATGCGATGCGCACCGTGGGGCAACTGAAGCGCGCGCTCGACATGATGTGCGAGCGGGCACTGAGTCGCCGCACCAAGGGCGAGCTCCTGTCGCAGAAGCAGCTCACGCAGGAGAAGATCGCCGACTCCTACATCCAGATCACGCAGTTCCGCCTGCACGTGCTCTACGCGGCGTGGCTGATCGACAAGAACCAGGCCTACACGCGTGAAGTGCGCCGCGAGATCGCCGCGGTGAAATCCTGCATGCCCACGGTGCTGCGCGACGTGGTCTACCGCGCGCTGCACCTGCACGGCTCGCTCGGCCTGTCCAACGAAACACCGCTGCTTGCGCTCTGGCAGGTGGTGCCCGAGATGGGCATCGTCGACGGCCCCACCGAAGTCCACAAATTCGGTGTCGCCAAGGAAGTGCTCCGCGATCGCAAGGGAACAGACGGACTCTTCCCGAGCTACCACCTCCCCGAACTCATTGCAGCAGCCGAGCGCAAGCTGGCAAGCTCCATCGAGCTCGACGTCGGCAACCTCTGAACACCGCATAACACCGGAGACGCCCCATGGCAGACGACGCACTCATCCAGCAATTGCTCGCGCGCATCGACCAGCTGGAAAGCCGCAACGCGATGCGCGACCTGGTCACGGATTACTGCCAGGGCTTCGACACCCTCGACTGGGACCGCTTCCTCGCCATCTGGTGGGAAGACTGCGTGTGGAACATCGGCCCGCCCTTCGGCACCTTCCACGGGCACGCCGGCATCACGACAGCGGTGAAGGACGTGCTCTGGCCCGTGTGGCGCGAGTCGCACCACCTCACCAGCAACCTGCGCGTGCAGTTCACTGACGCCGACAACGCGCACGGCGTGTGCGACGTCGACTGCATGGGCGCCACGCGCGATGACGTGGTGCAGATGATCAGCGCCACGTACAAGGATCATTTCCAGCGCCGCAACGGCGTGTGGCGCATCCTGCAGCGCGACGTGACGATCCACTACTTCAACCCGATACCGGGCGCGCAGATGACGCCGCCTGCCTCCAACTGAGACAGGAGCACGCACATGGCTTATCTCAATACCGAAGACGCACGCCGCATCTATTTCGAGTACTACCCCGGCAACAAGGTGCCGGTGATGCTGATCCACGGCTGGGGCATGAGCTGCCGCGTGTGGGACACCACGCTGGTGGCGCTGCAGGCCGCGGGTCATGCCGTCGTGAGCTACGACCAGCGCGGCTGCGGATCTTCCGACAAGGACTTCAACGAGGTGAGCATCACCTCCTCCGCACGTGATGCGGTGGCGCTGCTGGCGCATCTCGGCATCGAGCGCGCCGTGCTGAACGGCTGGTCACTCGGTGGTGCCATCGCGGTGGAAGCCGCTTCCACGCTGGGCTCCGGCTGCGCGGGTGTGGTGCTGACGGCAGGCGCCTCGCCCCGCTACACGCAGGCCGCGGACTTCGCCATCGGCAACCCGCCGGGCAGCACCGCACAGACGGTCGCAGCGCTGCGCGAAGACCGCGCGAATTTCCTCTACAACCTCACCAAGGCCGTGTGCGCGATCCCGCAGACGCCGGCCATGGAAAACTGGATGTGGTCGATCTTCATGCAGTCCGCGCCCTCGGCGGATGTGGCGCTGGCAGATCTGGACACCCTCGACCAGCGCGCAGCGCTTGCTGCACTGGATGCGCCCGTGCTGTCGATCGTAGGCGGCAAAGACGTCGTCGTGCCGCCGGATATCTGCCGCCTTGCCGGCACCGTTGCGCGCCACGGCACGACAGCGGAGTTCGCCGACAGCGGGCACGCGCCCTTCATCGAGGAGGGGCCGCGCTACCGTCAGGTGCTGCTCGATTTCCTCGCCACCATCGCCTGAGCCGCGGAGCCACCTCATGACCCGTCACGTGAATTTCGGCCTCTGGTACGACTTCCGGAACCCCGCGCCCTGGACGGTGCCCTTCGAGCAGATGTATGCCGGCTCGCTCGACCAGATCGCCGAGGCCGAGGCGCTCGGTTTCGATTCGGTATGGCTCACCGAGCACCACTTCTGCGATGACGGCTACACGCCCTCGCCGCTGGTGATCGCGGCGGCGATCGGCGCGCGCACCAAGCGCATGCGGATCGGCACCAACCTGATGATCCTGCCGCTGCACAACCCGGTGCGTATCGCCGAAGACGCAGCCACGCTGTCGCTGCTGACCGGCGGGCGATTCGATCTGGGTGTGGGCATCGGTTACCGCGCAGACGAGTTCGCGGAGTTCGGCCGGGAGTTGAAGCACCGCCCCAGCCTCGTCGAGGAATCGATGGCGATCATCCGCAAGGCCTGGTCGGGGGAGCCCATCAACTTCGAAGGCAAGCGCTTCAAGGTGGGCGATCTGCGCATCACGCCTGCGCCGCAGCACACCCCGAAGCTCTACCTCGGCGGCATGGCCGAACCCGCCATCGATCGCGCCTCGCGCATCGCCGACGGATTCCTCTCCACGGGCGGCATCGGACACGACGTGTACCTGAATTGCCTCGAGAAAAACGGCCGAGCGCCAGACAGCGGCGCCATCATCGCGGGCCACTGGGCCATCGTCTCCGACGACCCGGAACGCGAAGCCGCCATCGTGGGCCCGCACGTGCTCTACCAGGCAAACCAGTACATCGAATGGGGTGCTTTCGGCCCGCCCGAGCACGTACCCCGCTTCCCCGACGCCGCCACGGCCATCGCGCAGGGGCTCTACGAGCTCTGGGATGGCGAGACGGCCGTCACCAAGCTCACCGAGCTGCTGCGCGCCTACCCGCAGATCAAGGACGTGCATTTCTGGGCGCAGTTCCCCGGCGAGTCGATCGCCTCGGGCCAGCGGCGCATCGAGTACATGGCCAAGCACGTGCTGCCGAAGGTGCGCGCTGCGCTGTAATCGCAGACAGGCTCTGCCCCGACTCTGGATGGCAGGGCCTTCCTCAGAACCCGTAGGAGGGGGCTATGCCCCCGACTGCCGTTGGAAGGGGCCATGCCCCCGACTCTCGACAGGGTCTCACCCGCACTTCAG
>CAIXOY010000458.1 GCA_903921135.1 uncultured Gammaproteobacteria bacterium | reverse complement strand
CGGACAGTACGGCGATGGCCAGCCTCCGAACGTTCCCCGAGGCGGGGACGGTGGCCCGCGTGGTGATGGACAAGGCCCGCGGGGAGATGGGCAAGGTCCGCGCGGTGACGGGCAGCCCCCGCGCGACGGGCAGCCCCCGCGCGACGGGCAGCCAGACGGGCATGGCCAGCATGGGCCGGGCGATGGCACCCGCGACCCGCCTAAGGGTGGCGAGGGTCCGCGTCAGGGTGGCGAGGGTCCGCAGGCGCCCGGTGCGGGCGAGACACCCCGCGAGCCGAGCCAACCGCCACCCGTCATGGGCACGGACAGCCGCGTTCCGGGTGCCCGTCAGGAGGTCGATGCCGACCGGCGCGGCGACCGCGAAGGCCGTGCAGGTCGTGAGGATGGGGCCGAGCGCCGCCGTGAGGCGCCGGTCTACACGGCCCCGCGCAACGACGCCCCGACGCCGGTCACCCCTCGCGAGGAAACCCCTCGGTACACCCCTCCGCCTCGGGAGGAAACCCCGAGGTATACCCCTCCGCCCCGGCAGGAAACCCCGAGCTACACGCCGCCGCCCCGAGAGGAAACGCCTCGGTACACGCCTGCGCCTCGGGAGGAGACACCGCGGTATACCCCGCCGCCGCGGGAGGAACGCCCGAGCTACAGTCCGCCACCTCGCGAGGAGCGCCCCAGCTACACACCACCCGCGCGGCAGGAGTCGCCGCGTTACGAAGCACCGCGGCGGGAAACGCCGATCTACAGCGCCCCGCGTCAGGAACGCCCGAGCTACAGTCCTCCGCCGCGCGAGGAGCGGCCGAGCTACACACCGCCCGCGCGGCAGGAGCGCCCGAGTTACACCCCGCCGCCGCCCAGTGAACCTGCGCCGCAGCGGTCTGACGATGGCAGGGAACGTCGCAATCGGGAGCGCCCCGAGCAGCGATCCTGAGACCAGCGCAACTCCGGTAGGAGCGGGCCATGCCCGCGACGGCAGCCTTGGAGGCCGGTCCCGATGCGGGGGTCGGGGGCATGGCCCCCTCCCACGGGAAATCACTCAGCCGGGGGCATAGCCCCCTCCTGCGCGGCGTGGCTCACCAGGCCGGGTTGCGCAGCAACTCGTCGGCGAAGCGCTCGAGGTGCGCGAGTGACTGCACGGTGCGCGCCTCGGTGACGCAACTCCTGTAGCGCAGCATCTCCGAGTCGCCGGTACCCCAGCTCGACATCGATTCGGGAGGCAGCCACACCCCGCGCCGCGCGCGATTGCCGATCTCGCGCAGCGTCTCCAGCGCGGGGTCACCGCGGTTGTTTCGGCCATCACCCAGGATCACCACCGTGGCACCCGCATCCAGTTCGCGGCCCGTGGCTGCCAGCAGGCCGCGCAGCGCCTCGGCGTAGTCGGTGGAGCCGTAACCCCACTGCTTGAGCGCGAGTTCCATCGCCACTTCGGGGCGGTTGTCGCCGAAGAGATCCGTGATCTCGGCCAGCTGCGACGAGAACACGAAGCCCCGCACCCGCGGCAACACATCCCCCAGCCCGTACAAAAACAGCAGCAGGAATCGCGCGTAGGCCCGCACCGAACCGCTGATGTCGCAGAGCACCACCAGCGAGGGGCGATCACGGCGCACCTGCTTCCAGCGTGGCTCGAAGATGAGCCCGTCGTGCGCCACGCCACCGCGCAGTGTCCGCGGCACATCCAGCAACCCGCGTTTGGCGCGCCGGCGTCGTCGCGCGTGTCGGGCCGCCAGCCGCCGCGCGATGCGCCGCACCAGCTTGTTCATCTGATCGAGGTCTCGTCGCTCCAGACTCGAGAGCCGAGCCTCGCGCAGCACCGACTCGCGCAATCCCCGCGCATTGCCGCTCGCGTGCAGCAGGTAGTGCCGCTCCACGTGCTCGCGTACCTGGTCGCGCAGCCGCTCGGCGGCGCGCTTCAGCGCAAGACCTGCTGCTCGTCCCGGATCGGCCTCGGGCGGCGCCTGCTCCAGCCGCAGCACATCGTCCTGCAATTGCTGCCAGCCGAGCGTTTCCAGGAGCCTGCGCCCGTAGAGCCCGCGCTGCGTGAACATCTGCATGCGCTCGATGCCGGACGCACGCCCCGCCGCATCGATTGCGAGCGCGATGCGCGTGGCGTCACCCTGCAGGAGCAGCGCGGAGAGTTCCGAGACATCGCCCGAAAACGCGCCCGCGAGTGATGTGCCCGAGGCCGCGCCAGCTTGAGCCGGCGCGCTCTCCGATGAGGTTGAAGGCGCCTCTTCGGCTGCGCCATCCGGTGTCTGCCACGCAAAGAAGCGCGCGAAGCATTCGTCGAACAGCGCTTTCTCGGGGATGGTCTTGGCGAGTGTTGCAGAGAGCGTCTCGCGCAGGCGCTCGCGATCGGCATAGCCCACCAGTTCCAGCGCGCGCGCGGCGTCGAGTGTCTCGGCGGGCGAGACGCGCAGCTCCGCGTTGCGGAGCACGCGCACGAAGCCGGTGAGCGCGGACTCCATCAGCCGCCGCGTGCGGTGGCGAGAAGCCCGTAGAGACCCTCGTTCACGGACGTAATGTCATCCTCGAACTTGAGCAGCACGTTCAGCGTATCGCGCACGAGTTTCTCGTCCAGCGCGTGCGCGTGGAGCAGCAGCAGCGTGCGCGCCCAGTCGAGGGTTTCGCTCACGGCTGGCGGTTTCTTGAGATCGAGCTCACGCAGCGCCTGGATGAATGCGACGAGCTGCGTGCGCAGCGTCTCTTCGATGCCCGGCACCTGACTGCGCACGATGCGGTTTTCGAGCTTGGCATCGGGGAAGGGAATGTAGAGGTGCAGGCAGCGGCGCTTCAGCGCGTCGCTCACCTCGCGCGTGTTGTTGCTGGTGAGCACCACCATCGGCGTCTGGCGCGCGCGCACCGTGCCGATTTCGGGCACCGAGACTTGGTAGTCCGAGAGCATCTCGAGCAGCAGGGATTCGAATTCCTGGTCGGCCTTGTCGACCTCGTCGATCAGCAGCAGCGCGCCGTTCTCCTCGCGCATCGCCTTCAACAGCGGGCGCGGCTCGAGGAATTCCTCGCTGTAGAAAATATCGCCGAACTGATGGAGCCGCTGCACGGACTCCGCGAGCCCTTTGGCGCCCGCAAGGATGTCACCCAGCTGGTCCTTGAGCACCTGCGTGTAAAGCAGCTGCTTGCCGTACTTCCACTCGTAGAGCGCTTTGGATTCGTCGAGCCCCTCGTAGCACTGCAGCCGCACGAGCGGCAGCCCGAGGTAGCGCGCGGCCGTCTTGGCGAGCTCGGTCTTGCCCACGCCAGGCGGGCCCTCGACGAGTATCGGTTTCTGCAGGTGATAGGCGAGGTAGACGGTGGTGGCTAGCTGCGGGCTGCAGATGTAATGCAGTTCCTCGAAGCCTGCGCGGATCGCGTCCGGCGAATCGAGAAGCGTGGTGGGCATGCGGGGAGGCAGGGAGGAAATCGACATTCAACCGCCGGTCATGTTCATGAATCGCACGATCTGCGGCTCGTTCGCCAGATCGAACCAGTGGCGCTCGGGCTTCAAGTCCATCGCCGCGCGGATCGCTTCGCGCAGCCGCACGGCGTCGCCGGGATATTCGCGCATCAGCGCGCGCAGATCTGCCGAGTGCTCGTTGCCGAGGCAGAGCAGCAACCGCCCTTCCACGGTGAGCCGCACGCGGTTGCAGAGGTGGCAGAAATTGTGGGAGTGCGGCGAGATGAAGCCCACGCGGGTGTCGCTGCCAGCTATGCGCCAGTAGCGCGAGGGGCCGCCGGTGCTCTCTTCGGTGGGTGTGAGCGTGTGGCGGGTGGCGATGATCTCGCGCAGCTCTTCGCTCGAGAGGAAGGTGCCGGCGCGGTCGTGCTCCTCGATCTTCCCGAGCGGCATTTCCTCGATGAAGCTGATGTCGAGCTCATTGCTCCGGGCGTAGTCCACGAGGTCGAGGACTTCATCGTCGTTGCGCCCGCGCAGTATCACCGCGTTCAGCTTGAGCCGCGCGAAGCCCGCGCGTCGCGCGGCTGCTATGCCAGAGAGCACGTCTTCGAGCTTGCCGGTGCGTGTGAGTTCGCGGAATCGCAGCGGGCGGAGGCTGTCCAGGCTCACGTTGATGCGGCCAAGGCCCGCATCGCGCAGCGGAGCGGCCATCTTCGCGAGTTGCGATCCGTTGGTGGTGAGCGTGAGCTCCTGCAGCCCCGGCAGCCGCGCGATGCGCTCCACCAGCCACAGGATGTTCTGGCGCACCAGCGGTTCGCCGCCGGTCAGGCGGATCTTGCGCACGCCGAGCGAGACGAAGGCCTCGGCGGCGGCGAGGATTTCCTCGAGGCTCAGGATCTGGTTGCGCGGCAGGAACTCCATGTCTTCCGCCATGCAGTACACACAGCGGAAATCGCAGCGGTCGGTGACCGACAGGCGCACGTAATCGACGCGGCGCCCGAAGCGGTCGACCAGCGGCGGCGTCTCGTGCGTGGCTGCATTCACGCGGGCAGCGCCTCTACCTCGACCGGTACGCCGTTCACCACGCTGGTGCCGGAGGGCAGGTCGAGTGCATCGCCCACCAGGTCGTTGCAGCTCACGCCCGCGTGCGCGCTCGCCACGGGCTGGCCCGTGCCGGGGTAACGGTGGCCGAAGCCGTGCGGCAGGCTCACCACGCCGGGCATCATTTCATCGCTCACTTCCACCGTGACGATGCGCTCAGCAGCGGCCGAGCGGATGCGTACGCTGTTGCCGTCAGTGAGGCCGCGGCTCGCGGCATCCGTAGGGTGCATCTTCAGCGTGCAGCGGTCTTTGCCGCGCACGAAGTTCGGCAGGTTGTGCAGCCAGGAGTTCATGTCGCGGATGTGGCGGCGGCCGATCAGCAGCAGGCCATCAGGATGGGGGTCG
>CAIXOY010000457.1 GCA_903921135.1 uncultured Gammaproteobacteria bacterium | reverse complement strand
TTGAGCGCCTTGCGACGCGTCTGCAGTGCGGGCGCTGCGGGCGCCTTCACGCGCACCAGCGCCAGGCAGGCATTGTTGTGGCCTTCGAGAAGAGCGTCGCGCAGCGGCGTGACGTCGAGGCTGATGGTATCGCTCATGGTTGTTTGCCTCCCTTGGCAGTGATCCAGTCGATGATCGAGGCCGTGATGGCGCGCCCCACGGCGTCGGCACCATCAAGGCCCAGATTGCGTAGCCGATCCGTCTCGATCAGCAGGTGTATGTCCTCGTCCAGCGCGATGCGTGTCATCTGCGTGGCCCGGGGCTGCGTGCTCTCTCCGGTGAGCTGTTTCATGGAGAACATCAGGTCCGCGCGCCGTTGGCGCTGCGAGGCCAGTCGCTGCAGCGGTGGGGTGGCCGGCTCGCTCACCTTGCCGCCCGCGAGGGTGCTTTCCCGGATGCGCTTTGCAGCCATCAGCGCCGGGTTGGGCCTTCCCTGGCCCGGGACCAGCAGTAACAGGTCTTCGAGCGGCGTGAGCGCGAAGTGCTGCGTGACCTTGGCGAGCGGCCAGCCGTCTGCCACCAGGGCACGTGCCGCCACCAGTTCGACCAGGTGACGCCAGGTGTAGATGGCTTCCTTGCCCAGGCGCTCGGGGCGGGACAGGATGTCGCGCTGGGCGTAATCCCGTACCAACCTTGTCGAGAGCTCATCCGTGTCGGTTGCCGCGCCAAGCCCAAGCTCGGCGCAGATGCGTGTTGCAAGGCGGGCCAGATCCTCTGCCGAACCACTGAAATCCCTGAAGGTCTCCAGAGGGGGGTTGAGCATGAATGACTCCATTGGACGACAGTGACGCTGAATGATGTCAACGTTATCTGTCGATGTCAATGACATTGATCGATGGGTTCATTTTTTTGCCCGAGCTGCCGTCGCTGTGGTGGTGCCCTGGTGTGCCCGGGGCCTTGCACAAGCGGACGGTGCCCTGCCTGCGGAATGCAGTGTAGGGAGCTGCAGCCTCAGGAGATGAGGCCGTCAGACGAATCTTGCGACATGCTCAGTACCGGATGCTGCGTCCGGCCATTTCGCCCATGGCGCGACGCAGCAGGGCGCGCTCGCGCGCGCTACGCCAGAGGAGGAAGTCGAGGAACGCGGCGTCGCCCTCGCGGGCCGCGGCCGGTGCGCGTGCAATCAGTGCCGACATGGCCTCGGCATGGCTCCCGAAGCGCTGGCCAAGGAGCGCGCCAGCGCGTTCGATGTCCTCGCTCTCGTAGCGGGCGCGGCCGTAGCGCAGGAGCGAGTCCTGGATCTTCTGCAATTGCAGCAGGCGGTTCACGCGATGGCTCACAAAGACTTCTTTGGCGCCCGGCAGCAGCACCGACGAGAGCGACTCCTCGATGTACGTGCCGAGGAAGTCGAGTTCGAAGGCGGAATCGTCCAATACCGGCTCGGCGGGCATCTCGCGCCCGGCGAGCCCCGCGAGTTTGCGCAGCATCTCGTAGCGGTTGGCGTGGCCCCAGATGTAGAGCATCGCCATATCGAGTTGCACGTTCGGCCGCGATAGCGCCCGGTGGATGCCCACACACCATTCCCCGATGACCAGCACCACGGCGTAGTCGAGTGCGCGGCGGTCCACCGCCTTGCCACTGCTCTCGGCGAAATCCGCCACCAGTTGCTCCGGCGCGCCGAAGGAGACACCGAGCGCCCGGCACAGGATGCAGGCAAGATCCTCCAGCGGATGCCCGACGCGTACCAGTTCCCAGTCGATCAGCGCGGCAATCTCGCCGTTCGGCCGGAACAGGAAGTTTCCCGGCCCCACGTCGCCATGGACCAGCACTGCGGGATCACCCGCGTCTGGCACGTTGTGTTTCAGCCACTCCAGCGCGTAGTCCACCGCCGGGTCCTTGAAACTCACCGTGTCGGTGTAGAGCTGCTGCCACACGGCCAGGATGCTGCTCACGGCCTCGCCGACCGTCCCGACCCCTGCGTATTCCGACACGCCGAGTTCGCCCGGCGGGATGCGCTGCAGATCCACCACGCAATCGATGAGCGCCCGCTCCATCGCGCGTTGCTCGGGCGCGGGCAGGCTCGCCTGGTAACTCGTCTGCCCCTCGATGTGCTCCATCAGGATCGCGTCCAGTTCCGCCGAAAACGCGATGACGCCCGGAGCCGGATAGCCGCGATCCGAAATCGGTTTCAGGAAGGACCACTCCCGCGCCAGCGTGAATTGCGTACCCGAGAGCGGCCCCTCTCCGGAATCCACGCGCAGGAACACGGGCGCCGCGCCCGCGCGATTCACCTTGTAACTGCGCCGCGAGGCACCGCCCGGGATCAGCGCGAGTTCCGTCACGGGAGCGCCGAGCTCGCTCTCCACCCACGCACGCAGTTTCGCTTCGAGTTCCGCTGACATGGTGTTTTCCCTCGTGTTGGGAGCTCAGGCGATGATGGCGAGGCTGGTCAGGACGAGCCGGATCAGCTCGGCCTGACGATGCACGTTCGTCTTGCTGAAGACCGAACGCAGCTGCGTACGGGCGGTGTTTTCGGAGATGCCGAGCTTGTCCGCGGCGATCGCGATGGACGAGCCCTGCAGCAACTCGTCTATCAGCGCGATCTCCGCGGGCGAGAGCCCGTAGAGCTGCCCGAAGCGCCCGAGGTAGATGTCGCGGTTGCGCACCTCGTCGTTCAGGAATACGGCCACACCGCAGGGCTCCCGCGCCTCCGGCTTCCCGGCAGGCGAGATGGGGCGCAGCAGCATCTGGATGTATTCGCCCGCCTGCGGGCTGGTGAGGCGCAGGAACTGCCGTTCCCCTTCGCCTGCATGGTGCATGGCCGCAACCGCGTTCTCGACGCGTGTGCCGCTGCCGCCGCCGCAGAGCCTGCCGTGGTCCACCCGCAGCAGCGACGAGGACGCGAGCAGGCGCTGTGCGGTTTCGTTCACGCGCACGATACGCCCCGCCTCGTCGATGATCACCAGCCCGAAGGCAAGCTGGTCCAGCGCGCCGATGTGGGCGCTGCGCTCGAGCAGCAGCCTGCGCCGCTGCTCGTGCAGGCGCAAGGCGCTCTCCAGATAGGGCAACAGCCGGGTCAGCAGCGATTTTTCGAGTACGCCGAACGGGTTCTCGGGCTGGCGTCGCGACAGCCGTATGTAGGTGGTTTGCCCATCGTTGGCGACGACGTTCAGCGCGAGGATGTCGGTAGTGCCGTCGGGTTCAAGCAGGCGCTTGTAGAAAGAACTCGCCTTCAATGCTTCGGGGCTGATCACGTCCTCAAGTGAACAGGCCACGCCGGCCGGAATCGCGCGGAAGGGATCGTCGCGGTACTCGATGCTCCGGTAGATGTCTTCGAAGGCGATATCAGCCTGGTAGGAATGGAGTTCGCCCAGATCCCCGGTGGATGGCATGCGCAGGATGAGCGTGCAGGCCTCGAGGTTCATGGCGCGGGTGAGGCTGGCGAAGAAGGGCGTCCAACTGCCGCCAGCCTCCACGGCCCTGAACAGTTCGAGCAGCAGTTGCTCGAAGCTGACGCTGCGCAGTGCCATCAGCCCGCCGTACCTGTCAGCGGTGGTCCGGGTATGGCGCACTCATCGGCGATCACCACGGTCAGCATCCGCTCGAGGTCCATGAAGCTGCCCAGGTCTGCGGCGTGTGCCGCGCTCTCCGGTGTCTGGTACCACGCGGCGGCTGCGTGGAAGGCCTCGGCGCTGCTCCATTCGGTGAGCCCCATGCCGTCCCAGCCGCCGTTGCCTGCGTCGCCGCCCTCGCCGAAGAGTGTGAGCCGGGTCATGCGGATTTCCGGGTGGTCCTTGCTGTCCCATCGGCGCGTGTGTTCGGACCATGCGCGCCAGGCCTCCTCGCGCGGGAGGCCATCACGGAATTTGACGAGCGAGAGCGTCTTCATGGTCTTGCCCGCGCGCTTCGGCGCGCGGTCTCCTCAGGCAGCGGGGATTTCGCGGCGGTTGCGCCAGAGCGCCGTGCTCCAGGCATCCTGCTCCTCGCCGTAGAGTACGCCGGTGGGGCCTTCCCACTCCATCAGGAACAGCCAGCACACGAGGTTGGCGTAGGGCAGGTAGACGAAGCGGTTGATCGGGCGACCGCGTATCTCGACGCTGCGCCCGAGTTCGTCCAGCAATTGCACCTCGATCCAGCGCAATTCGCCGCCGTGGTAGCACACGCGGCGGTGGCCCTCTTTCACCATCGACTTGATGCCGTCCTGCATCACGTAGCCCTTGAACACGGGCTCCCGTTCCCCGCCTGGCTTGGAATAGGCGAGGAAGGCGAAATCCGCCGACTGGCCGTGGCAATACCCGAGCCGGATGTCGTCGCCGATGATCCGCGGGCCCCAGGAGCGGTCGCGTATGCCGTGGCAGTCGATGTTCCAGCGCTTGCCGTCGAGTTCCAGCGTGCCGGTGTAGTGGCCGGGCTGATCGATGTGGCCGGCGAAGAACTCCGAGGTACCGTGAGCGGAGGTTTCCTCCGCGGGCAGCAAGCCCGTGAAACGCATGTCGAGCCGCACGCCGGGGCTCTCGTAGCCCATGTCGTAGACCAGGCCCGTTTCCACGCTTTTCAGCCAGTTTCCGCCCGGCAGTGACATGTCGCGCAGGTCCACGGGCGAGGTGATGGGCGCGTTCACATCGTAGCGGTAGACGGGCGCATCCCAGGGCAGATAACCCTTGGCGTCCCAGACCAGGCAGCCACCACCGTAAATGCCGAGTACCGGGCGGAACCAGTTGTAGAAATAGATGGTGATGGCGGCCTCGGGGATCCAGGCGCCGAACCACACGGTCTCGGTCCACCAGGGTTCCGTGGGGGAAAAGGTGTGGAAAGAATCGACGGTGTCGCAGACGACGATCGGGGAACTCATCGGAACACTCCGGGGTGGATGCAAGGGACTATAGGTTTGGGCGATCAGCCCCCGGAATACTCCAAACGAGTGAAGCTCTGGCGGTGTTGGAACGCATTCCAGTCAGTGATGCATGGATTACAGGGTCGCACAGCCCTTGTTTGGATTATTGCCCCGGCCGCGCCGCATCGTGTGCAATCCGGGCACAACGACCATAAGTGCCCCGGAGGGCGTCCATATGCACGCACGCACTGTCTGTTTCCGCCGTTTGCCCCTTGCCGCGCTGCTCATGGCGGCAGGCGCCTTCGATGCCCGCGCCGAGCCCGTCGCCCTCGAAGAGGTCATCGTCACCGCCGAGCGCACGGAGAAAAGCCTGCAGGACACGCCGATCTCTGTCGTGGCGCTGAACTCGCAGGCCCTTGAGCGCCTGGGCGTATCGAATGTCGCCGACATCGCTTCCTCGATTCCGAACATGAAGATGATGTCCTTCGGCATCAGCGCCACCACGATCCGCACCTACATCCGCGGCGTGGGCAACGTCGACAGCCAGATCGTGCTCGACTCGCCGGTGGGCATGTATCTCGATGGCGTCTACATGGCCCGCTCGGTCGGCCTGGTGGCAGACACCGCCGACATCGAGCGCGTCGAGGTGCTCCGCGGCCCGCAGGGCACCCTCTTCGGCCGCAACACCACGGGTGGTGCCGTGAACATCGTCACCAAGCGTCCGTCCGAGGACCTCGAGTTCAGCCAGTTGCTGAGCGGTGGCGAATACGGTCTCTTCAAATCCCGTACCTCGGTGAACCTCCCGCTGGGGGAAACGGCAGCAGCGCGCGTCACCTACCAGAAGCACAAGCGCGACGGCTGGATCGAGAACGAGGGAAAGGGAGACGACTTCCACGCCTACGACCGCGACTCTTTCCGCGCGGATCTCCGCTGGCGCCCCACGGAAGACCTCACCATCGACTACGGCTACGACACCTCGCAGAACGACTTCACCGGCAACTACTACCACCTGCTCGAGGTGAGCGCGAACTTCACCGGCGTGCTGACGCCGCAGAACGGCCGACAGGATGACGCCAAACTCCTGCTGCCCTACGAGGACAGCAAGGCCGAGACCTCCGGGCACACGCTCACCGCCTCCTACGAGACCGCGATCGGTACGGTGAAATCCATCACGGCCTACCGCGAAGTCGAGGAGGACGCCTACCAGGACTATTCGGGCAACGACTTCATTCCCGTTTTCCGTAACAACCGTTTCAACGCCGACCAGGACCAGTTCTCGCAGGAACTGCAACTCGCAGGCAGCACCGACGACGGGCAGTGGGAATACATCGCAGGCCTGTACTACTTCGAGGAAAGCGGCAACGAGACCTCGGGTGACGAGGTCACGTTCATCAACTTGCTGCTGCCGCGCGACGTCGACGCCGACAACGAGACCATCGCTGCCTACGCGCAGGTCGGCTGGCGGCCAGAGCAGGCCTCGCCCTGGAAGTTCGTGCTGGGCGGCCGTTACACCGAGGACAAGCGCGAGGGTGACAACAACATCGTCGCGCCTGTCGACGACGACTGGTCGAACTTCACGCCCGCCGTCACCGTGCAGTACGACCTGAGCGACGACACAAACCTCTACGCCAAGATCGCATCGGGTTACAAGGCCGGTGGATTCAACCTGCGTCAGGCCGATTTCACCCAGAGCTATGACGAGGAGACGCTGGTCTCCTACGAGATGGGCTGGAAGACCGAGCTCCTCGACAAGCGCCTGCGCTGGAACGGCGCGATCTTCTACTCCGACTACGACGACATGCAGCTCGACATCCTGCTGCCAAACCAGCCGAGCCCGATCGTCACGCAGACGCAGAATGCCGGCACCGCCGAGATCATGGGCCTGGAGACGGAGCTGAGCTTCCTCCTCACCGACACGCTGCGCGTGGATCTCTCTTACGGCTACCTCGATTCCGAGATCAAGCAGGTGGAGGGCGATGATGCAAACCTCTACGCCTTGCCCAACTCGCCGAAGAACATGTTCTCCGGCACCATCGAATGGCAGGTGGCGCAGTTGCCGCTCGGCGATCTCACCTTCTCCTTCGACTACAACTGGCAGGACGACTCCGTCACCGGCGTGCGCCGCCTCGTGGGCATCTCGATGGATTCCTATGGCGTGGGCGGTGCGCGGCTGCAACTCGCCGGCGAGGACTGGATGGGCAAGGGCAACTTCAGCGCGGCGGCCTGGGTGAGGAACATCTTCGACGAGGAGTACTACGTCGACACCTTCGGCAGCTTCAACAGCATCCACGCCAACCGCGTGGCGGCTTTCGGCGACCCGCAGACCTGGGGCATCGACCTCGAGTACCGCTACTGATCGCCTGCGGGAGTGCGGCACATGGCTGGACGCCTGCAAGACAAGGTCGCGATCATCACCGGTGGCGCGCGTGGCACCGGTGCGGCGATCGCGCGGCTCTTCGTCGCGGAAGGTGCGCGGGTGGCGATCGCCGACCTGCGCGAGGAGCAGGGCCTCGCCCTCGCCGCGGGGCTGGGCGACGCCGCGCTGTTCCAGCGTTGCGATGTCGCGTGCCGTGAGGACTGGACGGCACTCGTGGGCGCGGTACGCGAGCGTCTCGGCGAGCCCGCGGTACTGGTCAACAACGCGGCCCTGCTCGATATCGCCTCCATCGACGAGGTGACGGAAGCATCACTGGAGCGCTTGTTCCGCGTGAACCAGCTGGGGCCGGTGCTCGGCATACAGGCCGTGTTGCCGTCCATGCGGGCGCTGGGCTACGGCAGCATCGTGAACATCGGCTCCACCGATGGCGTGCTCGCGCAGGACATGGGCCTGATTGCCTACGCCTCCACCAAGTTCGCGCTGCGAGGCATCACGCGGACCGCGGCCATGGAACTGGGTCGAGATGCGATCCGCGTGAATTGCCTGATACCCGACTCCGGCAACATCGAGATGAGCTCGCCCTTCCTGCCACCCGGCATGGATCACGACGAGATGATGCGCCAGCACGTCGAGCAGATCCTGAAACCCCCGCCGTGGGCGCAGGGCTTCCACCGCTACGAGGAGATCGCGCGCATGACGCTCTTCCTCGCATCCGACGAGTCATCGGGCTGTACCGGTGGCGATTTTCCGGTCGATGGCGGCTACACCGCCGGACGCCGCTTCAGGCCCTGAGGAGGCATCGCGTGATTACCCTGATTTGCCCTGTGAAGCGCCGTGATGGCCTGAGCCCCGAGGAATACCACCGCCACTGGCGAGAGGTGCATGCGCGGCTGATTGCCGGCACACCCGCGATCGCGCGCCATCTGGACGGCTACACACAGTATCCCGCGGCGCCGTCCTCCTATCTGAATGGGCAAGAGCCACCGTGGGACGGGGTAGCAGTGGCGCGCTACGCCTCGCCTGCGGCCATGCAGGCGCTCTTCAGCGAGCCCGACTACCGCCGTCTGCTCCAACCCGACGAAAACTACCTGAGCGATCCCGCCCGGGTGCAATGGATACTCTGCGAGAGCCCCAACCGTGTCATCGGCTGAACTGATCCCCGACCCCTCCGCCGCGCGCGCTGCAGGCACCGCCCGAACCCCGGTCTCCACTGCGGACCTTGCTCTGTATCTCTCGGAGGCGCTGGACGGGGATCCCGGCGACGGGAGCCGTCTGCGTGTTGCGCTGGGCGAGGTGGCCCGCGCGCACGGCATGATGAAGATCTCGCGGGAAACCGGACTTGCGCGGGAGGCTCTCTACCGCGCGCTCTCGGAGAAGGGCAACCCCGAACTCGCGACAGTGCTCAGGGTGTTGAAGGCGCTGGGCCTGCAGATGGGAATCAGGCCTGCGAAGGCACGTCGCAGCCGCCGGTAGTTCTGGCTCGCTCGCTTGCCGGCCTGGATGCTCAGCATCATCTTGTTGTCTTGCGGATCGAGCTTGCCCCAGGCGCCATCGTTCAGCGCGAAGCCCGCGTCGATCAGTTCGCGGTGTTCGTCCGCCGTCTCAGGGTGCCGCGGCGGGCCTGAACCACAGCTCGGCGCTGCCGCCGTCCTCGCGCCGGTATGCGAGCATCAGCATGCCCGGCGAGAAGCGGAACGCCTGCACCGCAGGGAGCGTGCGCAGGAAGCGGTTTTCGATGCCCATGCGGGTTTCTTCGCAGGCCATGCGAGTAGCCATGCCCGGGCTCACGACGAGGCTACCCGCCGCCTCCGCATCACGCACGGCAGCACCGTAGCGGTTGCAGCCGGCATGGCCTGAAAAACGGCCCTCTGCATAGGACAGGCTGACGACGGGCGCCGGAGCTGCGGGTTCGTCCGCGCTCCAGCGGGCGAGTTCCCAATGACTGCCCTCGAGTTCCCGCACCGTGGTACGAGCGGAGCTGCGCTCGGCAACCCGTTCCTGCAATTTGCCATCACCGAGCGTCCACACCTGCCGGATGCTCATCGAGGGGCAGCAGGACGGGTCATCGGGGCCCGGGCCCCGCAGATCGACCACGACCCTGCCATCGTCGACGCGCAACTCGCGCACCTGCACGCGGTCTCCCAGCAACTGCGTGGCGGTGTTGAGTGCTTTGCCCGTACGTCCAGACACCACGGCGATGTACGAGAACACGCCGCTGCCGCCGGTCCAGCTGTCGAGCACCACCACCGCCTCCGCGAGCCCGTCGCCGTCGAGATCCCCGCGTGCGACCAGTTCGCCGGAGAAATCCAGCGTGGGAATCGCTGCCGAACCGGGTTTGGGTGGTTCGCCTTCCCAACGCCCTGCGCGCAGTGCCATCGCGCTGCCGTCATCGCTGATGCCGGTGTACGCGAGGTTTCTGAGCACATCGAGCGACAAGTCTGCCGGAGCGGGTGCCATGGCGGAGGCGCAGCCCTGGATCGCGCCCGACACGCACAGAAGTATCAGTCGCAGAAGTGTCGCGTGGCGCATCGGTCCGGCCTCGGCAGGGGGTTGCGGCCGATCATAGTCGCTCGTCGCGGAGCACAGCCAGAAAGGCCTCGCCATAGCGCTCGAGCTTGCTGTCGCCCACGCCGCTCACGGCACGCAGTTCCCGCGCGTTTTGCGGGTGGTCGGCGAGCATGGCGCGCAGGGTGGCGTCGTGGAAGATCACGTAGGGCGGTACGTTCTGCGCATCGGCGAGGCGCTTGCGGCAGGCGCGCAGCGCGTCCCACAGCGGTCGGTCCGCCTCATCCACCTCCGTGCCACGCTCCCGTTTGCCGATGGCGCGCACCGGTGCTGCCTTGCGATCGCGGCGCAGCCACACGCTCTCTTCGCCCCGCAGCACCGGCCTTGCCTGCGCCCCCAGACGCAGACCGCCGTAGCCTTCAGGGTCCACGTCGAGCAGGCCGCGCGCCACCAGTTGCCGGAACACCGAGCGCCACTGTTCAGCGGCGATGTCCTTGCCGATGCCGAAGGTGCTGAGGAGGTGGTGGTCGAAAGAGAAAATCCGGTCGTTCGAGGCGCCGCGCAGCACATCGATCACGTGGTTGGCACCGAAGCGCTGCCCCGTGCGGTACACGCAGGAGAGCGCCATGCGCGCGGCCTCGGAGCCGTCCCATTCCTCCGGAGGTTCCAGGCAGTTGTCGCAGTTGCCGCAAGGCGACTCCATCGTGTCGCCGAAGTAGCGCAGCAGCGCCTGGCGCCGGCAACTCGTGATTTCGCAGAGCCCCAGCATCGCGGTCAGACGCTGCTGCTCGTGGCGCTTGAAGGTCTCGTTTCCCTCTGACTGCAGCGCCATCTGCCGCAGCTTCACCACGTCCTCGAAGCCGTAGAGCAGCAGCGCCGTGGCAGGCTCGCCGTCGCGCCCGGCACGCCCCGTTTCCTGGTAGTAGGCCTCGATGCTCTTCGGCAGATCCAGGTGCGCGACAAAGCGCACATCGGGCTTGTCGATGCCCATGCCGAAGGCGATGGTCGCCACCATCACCACGGCCTCCTCGCGGAGGAAGCGCGACTGGTTCCTCGCGCGTTCGTCCTTGTCCATGCCCGCGTGGTAGGGCAACGCGTGGAAGCCTTCTTCCTGCAGCCAGCGTGCGGTCTCTTCGACCTTCGCGCGCGAGAGGCAGTAGACGATGCCCGCGTTGCCGGCCTGCTCCTCGCGCAGGAAGGCGAGGAGCTGCTGTTTGGGACGCTCCTTCTGCCGGATGCGGTAGCGGATGTTCGGGCGGTCGAAACCGACGATGAACTGCTTCGCGTCCTGCAAGCCGAGGCGCGTGACGATCTCCTCCCGCGTGCGCATGTCGGCGGTGGCGGTGAGCGCGATCCGCGGCACGCCGGGGAATTCCCGCTGCAGGATGTCGAGCGCGAGGTAGTCGGCGCGGAAGTCGTGGCCCCACTGCGAAACACAATGCGCTTCGTCGATGGCGAAGAGGGCGATATGTGCCTCGTGCAGGAGCTCCAGCGTGCGCGGCTGCAGCAGGCGCTCCGGCGCGACGTACAGGAGGTCGATGCGGCCTTCGCGCAGCGCACGCTCGGTCGCGAAGACCTCCTGCGCGGCCAGCGTGGAGTTCAGGAAGCCAGCGCGAACGCCGAGTTCACGCAGCGCGCTCACCTGATCCTGCATCAGCGCAATCAGTGGCGAGATCACGATGCCCGT
>CAIXOY010000456.1 GCA_903921135.1 uncultured Gammaproteobacteria bacterium | reverse complement strand
CGTTGTAGCTCACCACGAACAAACTCCGCATTGGACGTCGGGAAACGGGACTGCCTTGCGTATGTTGCAGATCGCTGTGATCAATCTTTTGCAGGCTCGAAAAGGAACGCCCATTCGGGCGCGTGGAGGAAGGCGAAGTTGCTTATGGCCGGGTTGTCATAGTCCAGTGTCACAGCTTGTCATAGCTCGATGTCACAGCTTGTCATAGCTCTGGTCATGGTGCCGTGTACCCCCTGTTGGGGGCGGTCGGGTTGCCGCCCACCTCTCGAATCAGCCTCCTTGCCAGCAACACATGCAGGTCGCGCTGCAACGAGCGACGGCTTACCGTCGCGAACAGCGGTTCCAGCATCGCCAGGGTCACATGGCCCGCCGCCAGCACTTCGGCCAACACGGCGGCCTGCCGCTGTGAAAGTTTTGCTTCACGCCCCATCACATCAGCACGAATCACCGCCGCGCCCCGCGCTTTCAATTCTTCCAGTTGCGCGGCCAGGCCGGTCACAAAGTAGTCGAGCCAACCGGTCACATCCATGTCCTGCTCGCGTACCGCCTGCAAGGCCGCATAGAAACGGCTGCGGTCGCGGTCGTAATACTCGCTCAGGGTGAACAAGCGTTTGAAGTCATATCCGGCACGGTAAAGGCATAGCGTGGAAAGCAGGCGGGAGGTTCGCCCGTTCCCGTCCACAAACGGGTGGATGTGCACCAACTGGAACTGTGCGATGCCCGCCACCAACACTGGATGCACTGGCGAATCCAGCCGCAGCCATTCCACCAGTTCGCGCATCAGCATGGGCACGTGTTCCGGTGGCGGCGGGGTATAGATCACCTCCCGCGTCTGGCTGTTGGCCACAAAGTTCTGAATCATGCGATACGCACCGGGTTGTGCATCACCGCCGCGCACGCCTTGCACCAGGCGCTTGTGAATTTCCCGAATCAAGCCCTCGGTAATCGGGTCGCCGCTGTCCAGGTAATCGGCCACCAGATGAAAGGCGTCGCGATAGTTCAACAGCTCGCGGGTATCGTCGTCTCGCGCCTCGGCCACCGCCTCGCCAGACCAGAGCCGCTCGGCTTGCGCCAGCGTCAACTGCGTACCTTCAATGTGCGTGGTGTGATGTGCTTCCCGCAGCAAAGCCTGCTGGCTCATGCGCTGCAGCCATGCCTCGGAAAGCGTGGCCGCTTCCAGAAAACCCCGCGCCCGTTCGATGGCTGCCAGCGCAGTGGTCATCGTGTGAGTGAGGGTAAAACGCGGGGCGAAGTGGCTCATGGTGAGGCCACGTATTCGTGGCAACGCTCGATCGCCTCGATCATGTGACCGAGGTAGTCGACGAGTCGCAACCGTGCGGAGTTCATATAGGCTGGGCTTCTTGTTCGACGAGGTGACGAAATTTCTCGGGGAGTGCGCGCGGCGTCAAAACGTCTATCGAGATATTCATCAACTCTGATAGCTCGAAGTGGATGGCACCGATATCCATCAGCGTCGTTTCGCTGGTCGGCTCCACCAGAATGCCCAGATCGCTTCCCTCGGTATCCTCGCCCCGAAGCACCGAGCCGAACACGCGCGGATTGGTAACCCGGTGACTCAGCGCAATCTGCCGGATACGGTCTCGATGCAGGTTCAGGGCCTCGGAGGGGCGCATATGGTCGGTTCCTCGGTCAGTATCCAGAAGCCGTCGCGTGGCAGGCTCCGTTGACGGTCACATGATGGCCGCGGTTCTGGCGCGTTGAAACCCCATGGGGGGCGTGAGGCCTCAGCGCGTCTCCGGCAACTCCGGTGCCCACGCCACCCCGTTGATGTGTCCGCCGCCGTCGGCGTACAGGGTGTTACCCGTCACGTAGCGGCAGTCATCGGACGCGAGGAACAGCGCCACGCCCGCGATGTCCGCATCCGGATCGCCCACGCGCCCCATGGGGTTAGCCGCAGCGATGGCATCGGCCATTTGCGGTGCTCGCTCGCGGAAGCGCTTGTAGGCGGCGGTAGCGGCGCCCGGGCAGATCACATTGCAGCAGATCTGATGCTGCGCCCATTCGCGTGCTGCGGTGCGCGTGAGGGTGCGCAGCGCTTCCTTGCTCACGTTGTACTCCAGCGTGCCCATGTGGGCGTTCACGCCGTTCAGGGAGCAGATGTTGATCACGCGGCCCCATTGCTGCGCGCGCATGTGCGGGAAGGCGGCCTGCATCGCCCAGAATCCCGCCCAGAGGTTCATGTCGAGGCCGTGCTGCAGGTCTGCATCGGTCTTGAGTTCCACGCGGCAGGTGCTGCCGCCACCCCAGGCGTTGTTCACCAGGATGTCGAGACGGCCGAAGTGCTGCACGGCGGTGTTGATCATCGCGAGTACATCATCCTTCCGTTTGATGTCGGTGCGCAGGAATTCGACGCGGGCGCCTGTTTCTGCGGCAATGGTGCGTGTGGCGTCCATGCCCGTGGATTCGTCGAGTTCGGCGATCAGTACCGCTGCGCCTTCCTGCGCGTAACGGCGCGCGATGGCGCGGCCTATGCCGTCGCCGGCGCCGGTGATGATCGCGGCGCGTCCTGCCAGTTGGCCCATGTGTGCGGTTCCCGAAGTGTGTTTGTCGAACGCTAGCGAGCAGGCCCCCGGTTACGGCTGGCCAATCGGCGCGCTCCCTTGGGTCAACCCAAGCCCCAACGCGGCCTCGCTCTCGATGGCGCGCGCGTATGCGGGCACTGTCATGATCGAAGGCACGACTCTCTCAGAAGGCCGCGGCACCACGCGACCACTGGAGATGCAAGGGGCGCCGGATCTTGATATGCCTGCCATCCTGAGGACCATGGAGAATTT
>CAIXOY010000455.1 GCA_903921135.1 uncultured Gammaproteobacteria bacterium | reverse complement strand
TGCTCATGTCCCTCCCGGTGATCGCCGCGGCCACCGCCGTACAGGCCGCGGAAACCCTGCGCTCCACCGACGAGTTCTCAACCGCCGACGGTCTGATCGCAGACCGCACGAGCCTGCCAGGCGCTGCCGTCTACGCCCGTCACTGCGCGCAGTGCCACGAGGGCGGTGTGGCCAAGGCGCCCCATATGCAGTGGCTGGAACTGATGCCGCCCGCCGCCATCGTGAACGCCCTGTCCAAGGGCGTGATGGCCGAGCAGGGCCGCGCGCTCTCGGCCGAGCAGCACCTGCAGGTGGCCGAGTACATCACGCGCCGTTCACTGGCCAATGGGCTGCCGGAAATCCCCCTCCCCGCGCAGTGCTCCGGCGAGGCTGCGCGCTTCGACCTGTCCCGTCCGGCGCCCGCCGTGGGCTGGGGTCACGATGCCCGCCGCTTCGTACCCGCAGAGGCGGGTGGCATCTCTGCCGCAGATCTCAAGAGCATGGAACTCAAGTGGGCCTATGCCTTCCCCTTCGCCACCCGCGGCCGCTCGCAGCCGGCGATCGGCATGGGCGCGGTGTTCGTGGGGAGCGAGGACGGCCGCGTCTACGCCTTCGATCTGAAAACAGGCTGCGCACGCTGGATCTTCGAGGCCTCGGCCGAGGTGCGCACCGGAGTGGTGCTGAGCGCGGGCGAGCGCCCGATGCTCTACTTCGGAGACATCCTGGCCAAGTTCTATGCCGTCGATGCGCTGACCGGCAAGCTCCTGTGGTCACAACGTGTGGACGACCATCCGAGCGCGACGCTCACCGGCACGCCGCTGCTGCACGACGGGCGGCTCTACGTGCCCGTGTCCTCGCTGGAAGTGGTGCCCGCTGCGAACCCCGCTTATCCCTGCTGCACCTTCCGGGGCAAGCTCCGGGCGCTGGACGCGCGCACCGGTGACTTCGCCTGGGATTTCCACCCCATTCCCGAAGCGCCCAAATCGCTCGGGCGCACCAGCGCAGGCACCGAGCGCTTCGGCCCCTCCGGCACACCGATCTGGGCAAATCCGGTGGTCGACACCCGGCGCGGTGTGCTCTACATCGGCAGCGGCGAGAACTACTCCTCGCCCGCCGACGAGAACAGCGACGCGATCTTTGCCGTGGACCTCGCCACCGGCAAACGCGTATGGCAGCGCCAGACCATCGCGGGCGATGCGTGGAATGTCGCCTGCATGATGGCGGACAACCCGAACTGCCCGCAGGAAAAAGGCCCCGACTTCGACCACAGTTCCTCGATCCTGCTGATCGATCTGCCCGACGGGAAGCAGTTACTCGTCACCGGCCATAAAAACGGCGAGGTCTATGGTCTGGACCCCGACCGCAAGGGCGAACTCCTGTGGCGCACGAAGATCGCCCGCGGCAGCATCCAGGGCGGCGTGCACTTCGGCATGGCCGTAGAGGGAACGACGCTCTACGTGCCGGTGAACGACATGAACAACACACGCAACGGCGAGTTCCTCGACCCGGCACTCGCGCGGCCCGGCATGCACGCGGTCGACCTCGTGTCCGGCAAGGTGCTCTGGAGCAAGGTGCAGCCAAACGTGTGCGGCGAGGGGCGGCCGGTCTGCGATCCCGGCATCTCGGCAGCCGTCACCGCGATTCCCGGTGCCGTGATCGCCGGGCATCTCGACGGCCACCTGCGCGCTTATGCGAAGGCAGATGGCCAATTGCTGTGGGATGTGGACACCGCCCGCGAATTCGAGGGAGTGAACGGCACGCGCGGGCGCGGTGGCAGCATGTCAGGGCCGGGCGCAGCCGTGGGCGAGGGATATGTGGCGCTCAACTCGGGCTACGGGCTCTACTTCCACGAACCCGGCAACCTCTTCCTCGTGTTCGGCCCGCGCGCCACACCCTGAACGCACAACAGGAACACAGCATGAAAGCAGCCCTCCGACAGGCGAGCGTCGTCGACATCCACGCCCACGCCGTCCTGCGCGAGACGCTGGGCGCCGCGGGCAGCTACGGGCCCGAGATCGGCGCGAACGAAGAGGGCAAGCCCTGGTTCCGGATCGGTGAGTACTACCTGCGCAACGTCCGCTACGAGGGCGGCGCCTTCATGGAGCCCGATGTGCGCATCGCCGCGATGGATCGTGCGGGCATCGACTACCAGGTGCTCTCGCCCAACCCGCTCACGTATTTCCATCATGTGGAGCCGGCACTCGCCCTGCCCTTCTGCCGTCGCCACAACGACGCGCTGGCGGCGCTGGTGGCACGGCATCCAACGCGCCTCGGCGCGCTCGCCGCGCTGCCGATGCAGGACATCGGCGCCGCCATCGAGGAACTCGAGCGCGCCTGCGGCGAACTCGGGATGTACGGCGCCTGTATAGGCACCGACCTCACCGTAGCCCTCGACAGCCCCGAGATGGACCGCTTCTACGCGCGCGTCACGGAACTGAACGTGCCGCTCTTCTTCCACCCCGCACCCGCGGGTATCGATGGCCCTCGCGCGGATCCACGTCTTGCGCGCTTCGAACTCGACATCATGTTCGGCTTCAACATCCAGGAAACGCTCGCCGTCATCAGCCTGGTGGTGGGCGGCGTACTGGAGCGACACCCCTCACTGGATATCTGCATGAGCCACGGTGGAGGCACGATTGCCTTCGTTGCGGGGCGCATGTCGCAAGCCACCCGAAAGCGCGCCTGGAGCCCGGATTTCCTGCGCGGGGACGGCGCTTTCGAGGAGTCTCTGAAGCGGATCTGGTACGACACCCACGTGCACGACCACCGCTCGCTAGCCCTGCTGATCGAGGTGGTGGGTACGGAGCGACTCGTGATGGGCACCAACTTCGCGGGCTGGGATCAGCCGGGCGATGCGCGCCATGAAGCGATAGAGGGTGTGGATCTCGCGGCCAACGCGCGGCGCTTGCTGCGCGCCTGATCAGGCCGCGCCCAGCACCACCGGGTAGGTTTTCCAGAAGCTGCGTTCGGTCTGGTCGTCGAGCCGGGGCTCGTGCTCGGGGTGCGGCGTCATGCCGCGCAGCAGGTACTCGCCGATCAGCCGCGGCAGGATGCCACCGCTGGCACCCGGGCGCGCATCTGCCAGCAGCAAATCCTGTGCGGGGCAGCCATGCACCCCGTGACCCAGGCTGAGGCCGTAGGCGAGCGCGCCTGCAGCGGTGCTCCGGTCCGGGTTGAAGCTGTCGGCGTCAGGGCCGAACACCGCCGGATCACGGTTCGCCCGCTCCACGTCGATGATCAGGTAGTCGCCCTCCTCCAGCCAGCCCGCGCGCTCCACGCGCAGCGGGCGCAATACACGGCGCCAGGCCACGGGGCTCGCGGGGCTCAAGCGCAGGCTCTCCTCGATACAGCGGCGCAGGAACACGGGCTCTCTGGCGCGCACTCGGCGGTCCTCGGCATGCTCGCGCTGCCACATGAAGATCCGGTGCATGCTGTTCACGGCGGCGTTCAGCGTGGCCCCCAGCCCGGAGACCATGTGGAAGGCCATCTCGTGCAGCAGGCCACTATCCTCCAGACTCAGGCTCTCGCGGTTGGCAAGCAGCACGGTGAGAACGTCCTGGGGCAGCGCCTTGCGCTCCATCGCCCCCTCTGAAACCTGCTGCAGCAAACCCAGCCTGCGCTCGATCGAAGGGCGCACGAAGAGCCGCTCGAACTCCTGCAGGGCTTCCGCCGCCTCGGCCTGCAGCACGCCGCGATCCCGCAGGGAGTGGATGCTCGTGGCCTCGTCGCGGAAGGTGTTGGCAAGACGGATCAGCCGAGGGACGCCGGCGAAGACCTTGTCCGAGATATCGATGCCGGCCAGATCCGCCGCAACCCGTACCACGATGCGCTGCGAGAGATCGACGAGATCCACCTCGACGCGCGGGTCACGGTCGCGCAGTTCCGGTTGTTGCCGGCAGATGGTGATGAACCGTTCGCGCTCATATTCGCGGAACTGGCGGGAATTGAGCATACCGAGCTCGATCTGGCGCCGAGCCGCGTGCGCCGCGCCATCGAGTGTGAGCAGGACGCCCTGCATGTAGAGCGCGCTTTCGTCGTATAGCGCCTGAACGACATCCTGGCTGCTAAGCGCCTCGGCCGCTCCGCGGTAATCGACGATGTGGACGGTTTTCATGCGGGCTGATGCCGGAACAGCGGGCGCCGGCATGTTCCGACTGTTGCCTCGGGAGTGTCAATCGAGCCGGGGGCAGGCTCAGCGCGCGGCGCCGCTCCCGTTGTCCACCTCGATCACCAGCTGCCGACCGTCCCAGTCCCGGGAAGCCTCGGCGATGAAGCGGTAGAAAGCATGGAGGCTGTCGTTGACGCGATAGACCTCGAGCATGTGCCCCATCAGCGCACGCGTGTCCATGTAGGCCGCGCCGCGCTGCTCGCCCGTCACGAGTTCCGTGGCAAGGGGGAATCCCGCCGCCTCGTAGTGGGCCACCGTATCCGCATAGTCCTGCGGGAACATCGCCACATGGTGGATCCCCTCCTCGCCCGGCGCGTACATGTCACGGAAGGCGGAAGGCTCGGGGTTGTGCTGGCAGACCAGCTCGATCTGCATGTCACCGGACTGCACGTGAGCGGCAGAGATGTCGAGCGGCATCGGCTGGCCACGGTACAGGCTCTGCGTGAGGCGGATATGGCGGCGCACGATGAATGGCCCCACGCCGAAGGCCTGGTGCCAGCGCAGGATGGCGGCATCAAGATCGGCGACCACATATGCGGTCTGGACGATACGCAGAGGCGGGAGCAGGAAGGAGGGCATGTTGCGTCCCCGGTGTAGCGTGTTGCCGGCGGGGGAAGAGGCCGGTGCGGACGGCGGCTGCCGCCCGCACCGGAGATCGATCAGAACTTGACGGTGAACTCCGCACCGAACCAGCGGGGCCGGTTGATGGTGCCGAAGGTCCAGAGGCCCGGCACATACACGGGCTTCGGGTTCGTCGCGCTGGTGGCGTTGTAGGCACCGCCCACGTCGAGGATGTGCTGGAAGTAGTCCTCGTCGGTCAGGTTCTTGCCGAAGACCGACACCGTCCAGTTGTCGGTCTCGTAGGAGAGCGACATATCGAGGAGGCCATAGGCTTCGTTCAGACCTGCAGGGTCGTTCCCGTAGTGGTCGGTGCCGGCTGCCGTGGTGTACACCGTGTTGGCACCCACCCAGTAGTCATCCTTCCATGCGTAGTTCGCGCTGCCG
>CAIXOY010000454.1 GCA_903921135.1 uncultured Gammaproteobacteria bacterium | reverse complement strand
GGAGGGGGCCATGCCCCCGATCTGTCGCGCGCATGGCGCGCTCCCACACCAGCATCACTGCCGGATCTTGTGGGAGGGGGCCATGCCCCCGACATGTCGCGCGGATGGTGCGCTCCGACCCAGCCATCGACGCAGCAAGGTCGTGACCTCGCGCATGTCCAGCGGCTTGCCGATGAAGTCGTCCATGCCCGCCTCGGTGCAACGCGCTCTCGCCTCGCCCGATACATCTGCCGTGAGGGCGACGATGGTGTGCGCCGGCGAGCCGTAGTCCCGTTCACGCCGCCGTATCGCGCGGGTGGCGTCGTAGCCGTCCATCACCGGCATCTGGCAGTCCATCAGGACGAGGTCGAAGCTCTGCTGCGCCAGCAACTCCACGGCCTCCTCGCCGTTTGCCGCCACGCTGGCCGAGATGCCGTAGCGCCGCAGCACCTGCAGCACGACCGAGCGGTTCACCGGGTTGTCTTCGACCACCAGCACCCGCTTGTCGCCGAAATCGTCAAGGTCCGGTGGCGCGGGTATGTCGGCCTCGATTGCAGGCGGTGACAGCGCGAGGACCTCGCCGAGCAGGCCGAAGAGCTCGTCTCGCCTCAGGGGTTTGGAGAGCGAGGCGCGGATTCCCGCCGCATCGAGTTCGGCACGTGTCACAGCCCCGCTGGAGCTGAGGAGTATCCGCGGCGTATCGGCAAGGTTTGCGTCCGATTGCATCCGCCGCGACAGCTCCAGCCCATCCACAGTCCCCGGCAGGTTCAGGTCGAGCAGCATCACATCGAAGGGTTTGCCCGAGGCTGCGGCCTGCCGGGCTGCTGCCATCGCGCCATCGGCATCGATTTCCCCGCGGTGCGTGACGCCGCACCGGTCGAGGTAATGCGCGATGACCGTCATGTTGGTTTCGTTGTCGTCAACGATGAGTGCCCGGTGACCACGGCTCCTGGCGGGCACCGCAGCGTCTGCCGGCTCGCTCGCCAGGGGCATTTCGAGCTGCAGATCGAAGACGCTGCCCGAGCCAGGGGTGCTGCGCGCCCTGATGCTGCCGCCCATGAGCTCGGCAAGGCTCTTGCAAATGGCCAGGCCCAGCCCCGTGCCGCCGTAGCGGCGTGTGGTGGAGCCGTCGGCCTGATGGAAGGGTTGGAACAGCCGCCCGAGCTGCTCGGGAGCGATGCCGATGCCCGTGTCGGTGACGGAGAAACGGATGCTCGCGGCGCCGTTTTTCTTGCCCTCCAAGGTGATCAGGACGCCGACCTCTCCCTGCTGCGTGAACTTGATGGCATTGCCCAGCAGGTTGGTGAGGATCTGGCGCAGGCGGGTCGGGTCTCCCAGTACACTGCGCGGCACGTCATTGCCGGCCAGACAGAACAGTTCGAGCCCCTTGCCGTGCGCGGATTTGGCGAGCAGTCCGCAGACCTGTTCGGCGATCTCGCGCGGGTTCAGCACCACCTGCTCGATGTCGAGTTTGCGGGCCTCTATCTTCGAGAAATCGAGGATGTCGTTCAGGATCGTGAGCAGCGATTCCGCCGAGCGTTTGCCTACTTCCGTGTAGTCGCGCTGCTCGCGGTCGAGCGGCGTGGAATCCAGCAGCTGCAGCATGCCCAGCACGCCGTTCATGGGCGTGCGGATCTCGTGGCTCATGTTGGCGAGGAACTCGGACTTGGCGCGGCTCGCCTCTTCTGCCTCCTCGCGCGCTGTCGCGAGCGCTGCTGTGCGCTCTGCGACGCGGCGCTCGAGTTCGTCGTTCGCGGCGAGGATCGCCGCGCGCTTGCGCCACTGCATCGTGTACAGGAAGCAGGCAAACGCGAGCAGCACTGCCACGAAGGCCCAGGCGGTGAGTGCCATGCGGCGCACCGACACGACGCCGCCGCGCTCGGTGAAGGACCCTTCGCCACGCATGGCCTCGAGTTGCCACTGGCCCTCTGCGTCCGGCACGGGCAGCGGCAGCACCTCGTTGTAGGCAACCGCGCCACCGCGGCTGTCTCCGGGCAGGTCTCCCACCTCGAACCCGTGCGCGGCATTCCTGAGCCGGAAGCCCGAGTCGGGCAGCAAATCCTCCAGCGCCCGTGTGAGGATGACGGCCGATACCAGGCCTTTGAGCGCGCCGTCCGGGCCGTAGAACGGCACCGACAGCACCAGCCCCGAGCGGTCCTTGTCCTCGGGTGCATCCGGGTGCACGCGGGTGTTGTCGCAGGTCACCACCTCGGGGCCCGATAGCATCGGATAGTCGAGCTCCCGGATGTTCTCCTCGCGCGGGGCGATCGCGGCGATACGCGCGAGTTGCGCCTTCATCAGGCGGTACTCGTAGATCTCGACTTCCGGCAGGGCACCGCCGTGGGAGCTCACCGACTTGCCCACAGCCGTACGCCCCACGATCAGCGCGTCGAAAGTGACGATGGGCGTCTGGAACTGCCCGGTCTGCGGATCGAGCGCGTCGGGGTCCAGATCGACGGGGACGATGTAGACCTCGGAGAGCGAGACCTCGGTCGCGAGGCTGTTGTAGAGCTCCTGCACCGCCTGTCGCGAACTCGGCTCGAAGTTGCTGGCGTAGCGGTCGATGCCGCGCACGCCCGGCAGGCGCGCGATGGTGCGCAGGCCCTGGTAGATCTCGGTGAGGGTGTGCTCGATGTTGCGCGCCACCTCGTGCGAGTTGTTGCGCGACTCGCTGAGGTAGGTCTCGTGCTCGGCGTCGATCTCCCGCGTGGCGCCGATATGCACCAGGCCAGCCGCCGCCAGCGCCAGCGCACAGAAACTCCCGTAGACGAGCACGCGCCGCAGCACGGTGCGGCGGCTCGAGCCCCGGGCCGGCGCTGCAGTGCTCACCGCGCGGCGATCCACTCGTCCACGACGTTCTCGAGGATGCCGAGCGGCATGGCGCCGTTCATCAGCACCACCTCGTGGAAGGCGCGGAGGTCGAAGCGCTCACCCAGCGCTTTTTCGGCTTTCTGGCGCAGGCGGATGATCGCGAGCTGCCCGGTCTTGTAGGCGCAGGCCTGACCGGGCCACACCACGTAGCGCTCGATCTCGCGCACTACATCGTCTTCGCTGTTGCTGGTGTTGGCGAGCATGTAGGCGACGGCCTCTTCGCGTGACCAGCGCTTCGCGTGCATGCCCGTGTCCACCACCAGACGCACGGCGCGGAAGCGCTCGTCGTTCAGGCGCCCGAGGTTGCCCCACGGGTCGTTCGCGTAGAGATCCATGTCTTCGGCTGCGATGCGCTCGGCGTAGAGGCCCCAACCTTCGGCGTAGGCGGTGAAGGGCGAGAGCTTGCGCAGCATCGGCACGTCCTCGATCAGCTGCGAGGCCGAGAGCTGGAAGTGATGCCCGGGGGCTGCCTCGTGGTAGAGCAGGGTGGGCAACTGCCAGCGCGGGTTGTCGGCGGTGTTTTTCAGATTGATGTAGAAGCGCCCGGGGCGCGAGCCGTCCAGTGCCGGCGCGTTGTAGTAACCGCCGGGGCTCGAGTCCTGCGAATACTCGGGCACGCGCACGATTTCCAGCGGCTGCGGGGGCAAGGTGATGAATAGCTCTTTCGCCCGCGCCATGATCTCGGTGTTCAGCTTGTTCAGGTAGTCCAGCATCTGCTGGCGGCCTTCGTCGGTGTTGGGGAAGAGGTGCTCCGGCGCCTGCCCCAGCGTGCGCAAGCGCTCGACAGCACTTCCTTCGGTGTGCCCCAGCGAGGCGAGGATCGTGTTCATCTCGGCGTCGATACGAGCCACTTCCGCAAGGCCCAGGGTGTGCAGTTCCTCCGCCGTCATATCGGTGGTGGTGTTCGATTTGAGCGCTGCGGCGTAGATGCGATCGCCGTCCGGGATGCGCCAGATCCCGGCATCGTGGGTGGCGGTTTTGGCCATGTCTTCGAAGAGCGCGATCATGCTGCGATAACCGGGAATCACCGTTTCGTCGACGATGCGCGTGGCCTCGGCCACGATGGCGTCCTTGCGGGCCTGATCCATCCCTTCGATCTTGTCGAGCTTCGCGGGCAGCGTTGTCACCAGCGCGTTCTGCGCGGCGCCCTTGCCGACGAACGACTGCATGCCGTTGATGGTCTTGGCGATGATGAAGTCGGGTGGCACCACGCCGTGTGTGCGGTCGTCCTCGACGCGGACGCGTGTTTCCTCCAGCACGCGGCCGAACTCGCGCAGGCGGGACAGATAACGCTCTGCGCTTTTCTCGCTGACGACCACGTGGGTGTCGGTGAGGAACTGCGGCAGGCTCACCGTGACGCCCGAGATCTGGTTCACGCGATAGCCGCTGTAGGTGAATTCCGCCTGGCGGATCATGTCGTCGAGGAACCAGACGGCAATCTCGTGGCTGAGCTTTTCCTGGCCCTCGAGCTTGGCCGGGTCGAAGCGGTCCATGCTCGCGCGCGCTTCACGCAGGCGCCCGAGCATCTCTTCTTCCTTCGCGCGGGTGTAGTCGCCGAGCTTGCCCGAGTGGAAGTCGAGCAGGGTGTTGTCGATCAGACCGATGCCGGAGAGCAGCTCCGGCGTATCCATGGCGAATTCCGCACTGAACTGGTTGACCGCGTTGTTCACGGTCACGGGGTAGAACCAGAACCAGACAGAGGCGCCACCGAGCGCCACGAGCAGGAGCGCGAACAGCCCCCCGATGAGTTTTGCGGCCAGACGCATCTGTGTTTCTCCCGGTCTGCGTGCCGCGCGCGGCGGCACAAGTGTGTCGTGTATGCCGTTTCCGGCGTTCGATCAGGCCTTGACTGCCGCGGCCCGCCCTGCGCGCCGCCCGAAGAAGGTGGCGTCACCGACCGAGAATCCGCTGGCGTAGCCCTCGCCACTGCGCGGCAACCCGGCGGCGTTGCGGCCTGCGGCGTAGAGGCCGGGTATGACCGAGCCGTTCGCCCGCCGGACTTCCCCGTCGACTGTCGTATCCAGCCCGCCCAGCGTGAAGGAGGGGTAATAGATCCCGGTGTCTATCGAGAAATCCAGCAGCGCGTAAGGCGGTTTGTCCAGCGGGCGCAGGAAATCCCGGTGCTTGTGGAAGAGCGGGTCCTCGCCCTTCGCGGCAAAGCGGTTATACGTGGCAAGTGTCGCAGTCAGCGTGCCTTCGGGGAAGCCGGCATCGCGCTCGAGTTCCTCGAAGCTCTCGCCCACTTCCTTCACCTGCGCATTGGCGTAGAGAGGCGGCTCCGTGAAGATCGCGCTGTCGACCACCATGTACGCCTTGCGGCCCGACTGGTTCAGGCAGTGGTGCCCGCCGCGAGCGTGGTAGCAGTCCTCGTTCACGAAGCGCTGGCCCTGCTCGTTCACGAAGATGCCCTCGCAGAAGGCACCCTTCGGGTACCAGATAACCGAGATGAAACCTTCGCTCATGTTGATGGCGGCACCGCCCGCGCCGATGCCCATGAGGATGCCGCCGCCGGTGTCGTTCGGGTTGCCGATGGGGGTGGCGTCCTGCAGGCGTGGTGCGTACTTCGCGACCATCTCGCGGTTCATCACGAAGCCGCCCGCGCTGAGCACCACGCCGCGCCGCGCGCGGAAGGCGCGCAGTTCGCCATCCTGCCGGCAGAGTACGCCGATGATGCGGCCGTCCTCGCGGATCAGCGAGAGCGCGCGGGTGTCGATCTCGACGCGCACTTTCGTGCGCGCCACCGCGGTCTTCAGTGTGGCCATCAGCGTGGCGCCGCCGTCTTCCCAGAAGGCCTTGGGTTTGTGCGCGCGGGGTGCGGGCGTTGCGGCCTGCGATTCGCGGAAGCCTTTCTCGTTGCCCGACCAGGTGAGCGATTGATACTCGGGCGTATTGGTGTGCTTGCCGCCGTAGTACTCGGGGTTGAAGACCACGCCCTGCGCGACCAGCCAGTCGAAGTGCGCGAGGCTGCCCTCGCAGTACACGCGGATCTTGTCGGCGTCGGCGTTCGCCCCTGCCGCGATGCGGATGTAGGCCTCCATGTCCTCGCGGGTGTCGCTGAAACCGCAGGCCTGCTGTATGGGCGTGCCGCCGCCCAGATAGATCTGCCCGCCCGAGAGCGCCGTGGTGCCGCCGCCGTCGCTTGCCGCCTCGAGGAGGATGACCTCTGCCCCGCAGCTCTGCGCTTCCAGTGCCGCGCAGGCGCCGGCGCCGCCGTAACCCACCACCAGCACGTCGGTCTCGGCATGCCACTGGCTGATCTCGCGTGCCTCGACAGGCACGCAGGGGTCGGTAGAGGGTGTCATCGATGGGCGTCCTTCACGGTGAGCGCGCATGGTACCCAGAGGCACGGGGAGTCGGGAACGCTTGGCCTAGTTCAGATGAATGATCTGCCGCGGCACGCCTTCCACTACAGTGAGACTCACAGGTTTCAGCCGGGAGTGGTCGGGATGGCAACGGGCGCACAGAACGTACGGGTGATCGTGATGGGCGCGGGCATGGCCGGCATCCTCTCGGGCATCCGCCTGCTGCAGGCAGGCATCGACTGCGTGATCTACGAGAAGGCCGACCGCGTGGGCGGCACCTGGCGCGAGAACACCTACCCCGGCCTCACCTGTGATGTGCCCTCGCACGCCTACACCTATTCCTTCGAACCCAATCCCGACTGGACGCACATGCTGCCGCCAGGCCCGGAGATACAGGAGTACTTCGAGCGCACCACCCGCAAATACGGCGTGGACCGCATCATCCGTTTCAATCAGGAGATCACCTCCTGCGAGTACCGCGGCGGGCGCTGGCACATCCGCACGCGGGCGGGCCTCGAGGACTCCGCCGACATTGTGATTGCCGCCACGGGCGTGCTGCACCACATCAACGTCCCGCGGATCCCGGGCATGGAGAGCTTCGGCGGCGCGTCTTTCCACACGGCGCGCTGGGACCATTCCGTGCCGCTCGAGGGGCGGCGCGTGGGCGTGATCGGCAACGGCTCCACGGGCGTGCAGATCGTCTCGGCGCTGGCGGGCCGCGCTGCCAAGCTCTGCCACTTCCAGCGCACCGCGCAGTGGATAATGCCCACCGAGAACCCCGAATTCAGCGAGGAATACCGCGCCGCCCTGCGCAACGACCCGGAGCGCCTGCGCGATCTGCAGATCAACCCCACGCCCGATTACACGGCCAATGTCGATCGCTTCAACAACGCGCTGGTGGATGCCAAATCCTCGGGCATCGACGAGATCGAGATGTACTGCCGGCAGAACCTCGAGCACAGCGTCATGGACCCTGCGCTGAGAGAGAAACTCCGCCCCACCTATCGCGCCAACTGCAAGCGGCTGGTGTACTCACCCGACTATTACCGTGCGATCCAGCATCCGCAGTCGGTGCTGGTAACGGAGGGAATCGAGCGCATCGAAGCCGCCGGTGTACGCACCCGCGACGGCACGCTGCACGAGCTCGATGTGCTGGCCTTTGCCACCGGCTTCAACGCCGGGATGTTCATGCGACCCATGGGCATCACGGGCCGCGACGGCCTGACGCTGGAGCAGTTCTGGCACGACCGGCCCAAGGCCTACATGGCCATCGCCATGCCGGGCTTCCCGAACTTCTTCATGCTGAACGGGCCGAACGGGCCGGTGGGGAATTTCTCGCTGATCGACATCGCCGAGCAGCAACTGCACTACATCTGGACCTTCATCGAGAAGCTGCGCAGCGGCGAGTGCAGCGAGATCGAACCCACCACGGATGCCATGCAGGCCTTCGAGGTCGAGCGGATCGCGGCGGCGCGCAACACGGTGTTCGGGGCCGGCTGCAACAGCTGGTATCTGGACGCCGAGGGCGTGCCCGCCACCTGGCCGTGGACGCGCACGCGTTTCTGCGAGGAGATGAGGGCGCCGCGGCTCGAGGCCTATTCGTTGCGTACCTGAGCCGGTCGGGGGATTCTCTTCAGGGCATTGCTGAAAGCGGCGGTCATGGGGTCGCGAGAGCCGAAGGGGTTGCGGCCCACATTCATGGGGGCCTCTGCCGATGGCCGTGTGCCAGGGTCATCGGTAGCCTCCGAGAGGCTGTATTTCACCAAGCGCACAAGGCCCGTGCCCACGTTGCAGCCCACCTTGGGGACCGCTCTCACCCGGATCTCGTCTCCGAAAGCATCAGCACTGATGACTTTTTCCGTCTCGGGGTTTATGCCCAGGCAGGGGATGTAGCGTTTGCGGTCCTCCAGAAGATTGATGATCTCCAGCCGATTGTTCCGTGCGTCGTACGCGATCATCACTGCTACCCCTGACGTCCTTGCGGTGGCGCGTAACGCCACCCGATGCAGACTGTTTACGTCAGTGCGGGCTGTAATCCCATTCGTGCAACTACGGACGAGCCTCCCGCAAATGCCGCTCATCGTCTCTTGCAGAACCCGTTTGCGCTCATCCCCCCGTCTCCGGAATCTGCCGCAAGCCCGAAATCCCGGGCAGTGTTGCGAAAGAGGCATCCCCCGGCCCGGATAACCCGCGTGACAGCGACTGCGCCACGCCCGCATCGGCCGTGGGCCCCTCGTGTGCCCAGTCGATGAGCCGCCGGCGGGCCATGAACACCCAGTTCCCCTCGTGGCGCACGTAGTGGTCCAGATAACGCCCGCCGGCCACGTAATCCCGTCGTTCTTCCGTGCCGATCACGTGGTAGTTGATGGTGTAGACCTCGCCCTCGGCGCGGTCTCCGTCCAGCGAGAAGAGCGCGTTGCCCACGAAGTGATGCGTGACCACATTGCCCATCGAGCGCGCGAGGAACGCGAGGAACTCCTCGCGGTTACCGCTGAAAAGCCCCCCGTGGTCGTGCACGGCCTCCGGGTGGTAGAGGCGGCGCAACAGCGCGAAATCGCGGCGATCCACGGCGCGGCAGTAGAGCGCGAGCAGTTCGCCCAGCGCCTGGCGATCGGCGATCTGTTGCACGAGGTCCACGATGGCGTCTCCCGGGGGCGCTCCTCCAGACGGGGGAGGCATTGTGGCGTTGCTGAGGCTAGTCTAGGTGCCTCGCGGGAACAGCGTCGACCCGGTTCGCCTGCCCCGAATGTGATGGTTTAAGGTGCGCCTGTCGCGCGCATGTACCCGGAGAGCTCAAACATGGCAAAAGCAGCTGATTACGGACTCGGCCCGGAGGTCTTCCCCCGCGGCTGGTTCATCGTGGCCGAGAGCAGCGAGCTCGACGCCGGTCCCATGGCCGTGCGCTACTTCGGGCGCGATCTGGCGCTCTACCGCGGTCAAAGCGGCAAGCCCGTGATGCTCGATGCCTACTGCGCCCACATGGGCACGCACCTCACGGCCAGCAAGAGTGCCGTGATCGTGCGCAGTGGCGCGCAGATCGAGGGTGACTCCATCCGCTGCCCCTACCACGCGTGGCGCTACGGCCCGGATGGCCACGTCGACGACATCCCCTACCACGACGGCCCCTGCCCCAAGTCCGCCTCCATCCGCTCCTATCCCGTCCGTGACGTGATGGGCTGCGTGATGATGTGGTTCGACCCGGCCGGCGGCGAGCCCGAGTTCGAGCCGCCTTTCATCGCCGCCTGGAACGACCCGAAGGCCGTGCACTGGACGCTCGATCACCTCGGCAAGATCGACATCCACAACCTCGAGATCCTCGACAACATGGCCGATGTGCGCCACCTCGGGCCCACCCACGGCGCGCCCTGCGAGTACTTCGAGAACGAATTCCGCGAGCACATCCTCATCCAGCGTCAGGGCGGTTTCATCGGCTTCTACAACACGCACCTGCACACCGCGACCTGGTACACGGGCCCTGGCCTGCTGCTCTCCAAGCAGGCCTTCGCCGATACCGTGATGTTCGAGCTGATCGCCAACACCCCGGTGGAAGACGGCGTCACCGAGGCCTGGCACGCGGTCTTCATGACGGGCAAGAACGCGCCGCCCTCGGCTGATGACGTCGCCGCGCAGCAGGCCGCGCAGGCCGGCGCGCTGGAGGCCTTCGGGACGGACTTCGAGATCTGGAAGAACAAGCGCTCGGCGCTCAAGGTCATGCAGCTGAAGACCGACGGGCCGTTCAACATGGTGCGCAAGTGGGTGGGGTCTTTTTACCTCCCCCGCGAGGAAGGCGCCGCGCTGCGCGAGCAGATGAAAGGTGTACAGCCGGTGCACAACTTCCCGCAGCCACCGCGCACGTATCAGGAGCAAGGCTTCGAAAGCGATATGTACGGCTCGCTCTCCTGACCCTATCCTAGGCGCCTCTCAATGACGGGGTCGCGCGGGCGGCCCCGTCGCGTTATGGGTTCACGGCCGCCTCGCCCGCGCGGTCCGGAGTGTGGATGACCGCCATCGTCAGGCTCGCCTTGCAGCGCCCGTATACCTTTGTGGTGATGGCCTTGCTGCTCCTGATTGCCGGCACGCTCGCGGCACTGCGCACGCCTGCCGACATCCTTCCCGAAATCCGCATTCCCGTCGTTTCCGTGGCCTGGCAGTACGGTGGCCTGCCACCCGATGACATTGCTGCCCGCATCTCCACCGGATTCCAGCGCACGCTCACCACCACGGTGAACGATGTGGCCCGTATCGAGGCCAATGCCTACCCCGGCGTGGGTCTGGTGAAAGTGTTCTTCCACCCCGATGTCGATATCGCCATCGCCAACGCGCAGATCACGGCCATCGCGCAGTCTTTCACGCGGCAGGGGCCGCCCGGTATCACGCCGCCGCTGATCCTGAACTACTACGCCTCCACCGTGCCCATCCTGCAGATCGCGCTCTCGGGCAAGGGCATGACCGAGCAGGCGCTCGGCGATGTCGCCATGACGGTGGTGCGCACCCGGCTGGTTACCGTGCCCGGCGCTGCGATGCCGCTGCCCTTCGGCGGCAAGGCGCGCTTCATGCAGATCGACATCGACCCGGCGGCGCTGCAGGCGCGCGGGCTCTCGGCGCAGGACGTGGCCACGGCGCTTGCCGCGCAGAACTTCATCCTGCCGATGGGCACACAGAAAATCGGCGAGACCGAACTCACGCTGCGCCTGAACGGCGCGCCTTCGGGGGTAGAGGAACTCGGCGCGATCCCGGTGAAGGCGGTGAACGGCACGGTGGTGTACCTGCGTGATGTGGCGCAGGTGCGCGATGGCAGCCCGCCGCAGATGAACGTGGTGCGCGTCGACGGCGGGCGCTCCGTGCTGATGTCGGTGCTGAAGAACGGCGCCATATCCACACTCGACATCGTCTCCGGTGTGAAGAAACGGCTGCGCGAGATCCGCGACACCCTCCCGGAGAACCTCGAGATCCGCACGCTGAACGACCAGTCGCTCTTCGTGCGTGCCGCGATCCGCAGCGTCGTGGTCGAGGGCGTGTTCGCGGCGCTGCTCACCAGCCTGATGATCCTGCTGTTCCTCGGCAGCCTGCGCTCGACCGCAATCATCGCGATCTCCATCCCGCTCTCGGTGCTGGGCGCGGTCTTCGCGCTCTCGGCCACGGGCGAGACGCTGAACATCATGACCCTCGGCGGGCTTGCGCTGGCGGTCGGCATCCTCGTGGACGACGCCACCGTGACCGTCGAGAACATCAACTGGCATCTGGACCAGGGCAAGGGCGTGCGCGAGGCGATCATGGACGGCGCGGCCCAGATTGTGGCGCCGGCCTTTG
>CAIXOY010000453.1 GCA_903921135.1 uncultured Gammaproteobacteria bacterium | reverse complement strand
GGCGCTGCGGCGGCGGTGGCTGCGGGAGCAGGCGCATCAGCCGCGTCTTCCCCGCCACAACCTGCAAGCAAGGCAAGCAGGGCCGCTGCAGGCAAGTTGCGCAGTGCCATGGTGAATCTCCTGTTGACCGTCACCGGGAGAGCGCAGTGTAACGACGGGGGCAAGCGCAGGCCACGGCGCGCGCTTCGCGCTATCATCCGCGGCCCCGCATCCGCGCAGCGCAGACCGTCATGGCGCTCAAGATCGAAGCCCTGATCGACACCGACGCACTCCGGCACAATCTCGGCCGCGTGCGTGCGCTGGCGCCTCGGAGCCGCGTGCTGGCGGTCGTGAAGGCCGATGCCTACGGACACGGCGTGCGCACGGTGCTGCCGGCGCTGACGCAGGCAGACGCACTCGCGGTGGCGCACATCGACGAGGCGCTGGAGATACGCAGGTGGAGCGCGCAGCCGCTCGTGGTGCTCGAGGGATTCCTCGACACGGAAGAGTGGCGGAGCTGCCTGGAGCAAACGCTGACGCCCGTGCTGCACCAGCCCGAACAGCTGGGGATCATCGAAAGGCATCCCCCGCCGCCGGGCTTCAGCGTCTGGATAAAACTCGACACGGGCATGCATCGCCTGGGCTTTGATCCGGCGGAACTCCAGGGAGTCCTGGCGCGGCTGCGGGCTGCACAGCCGGCGCTGGACTTCGTGCTGATGACGCATTTCTCACGCGCGGAAGACACGGCGCACGCGAGCACACCGGAACAGATCGCGCGCTTCGATGCGGCGACAGGGCCCCTGACATTGCCCGCGAGCCTCGCGAATTCGGCGGGCATCACCTTCTGGCCCCAGAGCCGGCGCGAGTGGGTACGCCCGGGCCTGATGCTCTACGGCGTATCACCTCCGGGTTCGGAACTGGACCTGCAACCGGTGATGACACTTCGCTCACGCGTGATCGCCGTGCGCCGCGTGACCGCGGGCGAGGGCGTGGGCTATGGCGGGCGCTGGCGCGCCCCGCGCGACACGGTCGTGGCGACCGTCAGCGCCGGCTACGCCGACGGGTATCCGGCCCAAGTCCCCGATGGCACGCCAGTGCTGGTGCGCGGCAAGGTGGCATATGTCGCCGGGCGCCCTTCCATGGACATGATCGGTGTGGATCTGGGCCCGCAGACAGACGTGGAGCCCGGAGACGAAGCCATTCTCTGGGGCCCATCATTGCCCGTGCAGGACATCGCCCGTGCGGCCGGCTTCCTGCCCTACCAGCTGCTCACAGGCGTGAGCAAGCGTGTCACCCGGAGCAGCCGTCCTGACCGGGCGGCATGACGGGGCATTTGCCGGCACGGCTGATCCACGCCAAGGCGAGGGGCGTAACCGCGACCTGCAAAGAACGGGCAGGGAGCGCGAGGGCAAGCACGTGTTCAAACCGAATCTGGGGAAAACCGAGCGCGCGGTGCGCCTCGTGCTCGGCGTGCTGATCGCGGGCTGGGTCTACCGCCGACCCGCGCCAGGGCTGGCAGAGGGCCTTGCCGCCATGGCGGCCCTGTTCCTCGTACTGAATGCCCTGCTGTCCCGGTGCTATCTCTGGCGGGCGCTGGGCATCAACACCTGCCCCTCCGGCACCGCAGACGAGGACTGAACGCGGCTCACTTCCGCGTGTAAACCACCTTCCCCCCCAGCACCGTGTGCAGCACGCGAGCCTGTCTCAGGTCCGCGTCGGCTACGTGCATGATGTCCCTGTCCAGCACCACGAAATCGGCAAGCATGCCGATCGCCAGTGTCCCTTTCAGCGTTTCCTCGAAGCTGGCCCAGGCGTTGTCTCGCGTGTAGGAGCGCAGGGCTTCTTCCCGCGTCATCACCTGCTCGGGGTAGAAACGCTTTCCATCGGCCATTTCTCGCGTGACCGAGGCACGGAAACCGGCAAGCGGATCCACATCCTCCACCGGCGTATCGGTGCCGTTCACGATCATGGCACCCGCGTTGATCAGCGAGCGCCACACGTAAGTGCGCTCGCGGGCGCGCTGCTCCCCGAGTCGCTTGGCCACCCAGGGGCCGTCGGCGGTGGCATGTACGCCCTGCATCGAGGCGATCACGCCCAGCGCCGCGAAGCGCGGAAAATCATCGGGATGCACATGCTGGGCATGTTCGATGCGCCAGCGTAACGCCTTGCCGTCCGGCACGCCGGCCAGCGCCTTGCCGTAGAGATCCAGTACCTCGCGGTTGGCGCGGTCACCGATAGCGTGGGTGTTCAGCTGGAATCCATGGGCAATCGCAATTTCCGCAGTGCGGGCTATCACCGCGGGCGTGTCCACCACCAGCCCCGTGGTGGATGCATCGTCCGTGTAGGGCTCCAGCAGCCAGGCACTGTGGGATCCCAGGGCGCCATCGACCATGCGCTTGATGGCGCGCACCGTGAGGAAATTGTTGGCCCGGCCCACCATGCGATAGCGGCCGAGCCCTTGCTCGAGAGCAGCGTTCGTTTCCCCGCCCACCATCACGTACAGGCGCAGCGGCAACTGCCCGGCATCCGCACGTTCACGGTAGAGATCGATGGTCGCGAAAGGCACGCCGGCGTCGTTGAAGCTGGTAACGCCCTTGGAAAGCGCCTCCTGGCCTGCGAGCCGGATCCGTTCGAGCTGCACGGCTCGCTGCTCTGCCGGCGTTTTCGCGGATCGGGCACGCTGCAGCGCGGCATGTGCGAGATCGGCAGCGGTATCCACCAGCCAGCCGGTGGCCTTGCCCGATCCGTCACGCACGATCTGGCCGCCCGCGGGATCCGGCGTGGCATCGGCGATCCCGGCTGCCGCGAGCGCTGCGGAGTTCGCCATCACACCGTGGCCGCTGCCATGCCCAAGGATGACGGGGTTTTGTGGCGCGGCCTCGTCGAGCGCGCCGTTGCGCGGCACACCGTTTACCGCATCGGCCGGAACACCGGGCCATTTCTCCTGATGCCAACCGGCGCCCTCGATCCATTCACCCGGCTTCGCCAGCACCGCTGCGGCACGCACCTTCGCAACGATCTCCTCCCAGGAGTGTGTGCCGCGC
>CAIXOY010000452.1 GCA_903921135.1 uncultured Gammaproteobacteria bacterium | reverse complement strand
TGATCACTTCGGAGGGGCAGGAGCCCACGAGGAACAGGGTGCGGATTTCCGGCCGCCGTTCCAGCAGTCGGGTCACGACGCGGTCGAGCTCCTCGTTGCAGTCGGCAAGCCCCGCGAGGTCGCGCTCCTCCAGGATGGCCGTGGCGAAGCGTGGCTCGGCGAAGATCATCACGCCGGCGGCTGACTGGATCAGGTGCGCGCAGGTGCGCGATCCGACCACGAGGAAAAACGCATCCTGGATCTTGCGGTGCAGCCAGACGATGGATGTCAGGCCGCAGAACACCGCGCGTTGTCCGCGCTCCTGCAGCACCGTGGCGGGAATGACGTTGACGGGCTTGGCCGCGACGTTCATTCGTACACCCCGGAGGTGGTGTGCATCATGCTTTCAGCCACGATCGACTCGCGCCGTGCGGCGCGCAGTTTCACGAGGAATTGCGCGGCATTCACCGCGTAACTGGCGTAAGCGGCGAGTGCGATCAGCATCTGCGTGCGCGGCTCTGCCAGCCCGAACATCCAGGTGCACAGGTAGGCCGTGTGCAACGCCAGCACCAGCATGCTCACCACGTCTTCCCAGAAGAACGCCGGCGCGAAGAGGTAGCGCCCGAAGACGTCTTTCTCCCAGATCGAGCCGGTGATCATGATCGCGTAGAGCACCAGCGTCTTGGTCACGATCGAGGCTGTCGCCGCGCCCAGCGATTCCCCGGTCCGCAGGTAATGAATGACGAGGCCCAGGCTGACGAGGAACACCAGAAACTGCAGGGGCGCCAGCACACCCTGGACCAGGGTCCACGGCGAGGCATCCCTCCGCCTGCGTTCCTCGGGGGTGTACAGCGGTCGGCGAGTGGTGTGACCGGCCTGGTGAGGCATGGGTTCTTGCCCGTTTTCTTTTAAACCGTATGGGGCGGAATTTAGCCCTGCCCCAAAGCTATGTCAACAATTCCTTACACTTGTTCAAGTACAACGAAATTGACAATGTTCTCCCTCTACTATTAACTGCCGCGCATTCACGGTTCAGCCTTTCTGCAGGCTGCCAACGAGGGTCCGGACGCTGGGTTCGATCGAATGAGTTCAGAGCTGGATCCCACTGCCTCCCTCGCCCTCATCGGGCGGGTTTCCGACCTGTCACTGACGATTGGCGCCGAGGGGGCTATCCGCCGCTGCACCGTTTCCAGTGAGGACATTCCCCAGGCGCTGGAAGCCGAATGGACCGGGCGCGACTGGGTCGGCACGGCCACCGACGAGAGCCGCACCCGGGCGACGGAGTTGCGTGAGCTCGCCCTTGCACGCCCTGGCAGTTCAGTCCGCCGTGACGTCACGCAGCGCTTTCCCGACGGCTCCGAGGTCCATATCCAGTACGCGGGCGTGGCCACGGCCAGCGGCGAGTTGCTGCTGCTCGGCAGGGACATGCGCCCCATGCTCACGTTGCGCCAGCAATTGATGAACGCGCAGCAGGCCCTCGAGCAGGATTACTGGCGCCTCCGGCAGGTCGAGACGCGCTACCGCCTTCTGTTCCAGATGGCCACCGAGGCGGTGCTCGTCATCGATGAGCCCAGCGCTCGCGTGCTGGAGGCCAACCCGGCTGCTGTCCGCCTCCTCGGGCAGGCTGCGGTGGGCAAGGCCTTTCCGCTCGGTTTTGATGCCCGGAGCACTGAAGAGGTCTCGAATCTGCTGGCCGAGGCTCGCGCCATGGGCAAGGGCAGCATCGAGGGATTGCGGACCGCCGACGGTGCCGAATTGCTCTCCGTATCGGCCACTTTGCTGCGTCAGGACGGGGAGTCCCGTGTGCTGCTGCGCCTGGCGCAGGCGGCAGCCGGTGGTGCTCTGGCTGCCCCGGATCTGGCCGACGTGCTCCGGCTGGCGCCGGATGCAGTGGCTGTCACCGACGAGGAGGGGCGGGTCAAGGGCGTCAACGATGCCTTCCTCGAACTCGCCCAGCTTGCCACCCGCGAGCAGGCCATCGGGCAGAGCGTCGACCGCTGGCTGGGGCGCTCCGGCGTGGACGTGAGCGTGCTGCTCAGCAATTTGCGCCAGCGCGGTATGGTCAGGCTGTTCACCACCGGTCTGCGGGGCGAGTTGGGCGCCATGGCCGACGTCGAGATCTCGGCCAGCCGCATGGATCAGGGCGCCGTGCCCGCCTATGCCTTCTTCGTGCGGGACGTGGGCCTGCGGGTGGGCTCCGAGCACCCATTGAACGTGAAGATGCCCAAGTCCATCGAGCAGCTTACGCAAAGGGTAGGGCGGGTTCCCTTGAAAGAGCTGGTCCGCGAGTCCACCGACATCATCGAGGCTCTCTGCATCGAGGCGGCCCTGGAATTGACCAGCGACAACCGGGCCTCGGCGGCCGAACTGCTGGGGCTCAGCCGCCAAAGTCTGTACGCCAAGCTTCGCCGTTACCGGATCGGCGGCCTCGGGGGCGAGGAAGAGTCCGCCGAGTAAGCCTCGCGAGTGTAAATCTTGGTTGACAACAAAAAATGACAACCATAGATTGCAGTCATGCACCGCTCCCATCTCACCGCTGACGCCAATTTGCGCCCGGATCCGCGGGCGATGCTCCAATTGCTGAAGCCCATCACCTGGTTCCCGCCCATGTGGGCCTTTGGCTGCGGCGTGGTGTCTTCCGGCCAATCGGTCTCTGCGCAGCCTCTGGTCGTCCTTCTGGGCGTACTGCTGGCGGGGCCTTTCGTCTGCGGTGCCAGCCAGATCGTGAACGACTGGTTCGACCGCGAGGTCGATGCCATCAACGAACCGCACCGTCCCATCCCCTCCGGCCGCGTGCCCGGCTCGATCGGTCTGTACTTCGCCATCGTGTGGACGCTGCTGTCGCTGCTCGTGGGGGCAGTGTTGGGGCTGTGGGTCTTCTGGGCTACCGCACTGGGGCTGGCGCTGGCCTGGGCCTACAGCGCGCCGCCGCTGCGACTCAAGCTGAACGGCTGGTGGGGCAATGCCGCGGTGGGCATTTCCTACGAAGGGCTGGCGTGGATCACGGGTGCGGCGGTGATGGCCGGCGGCGCGCTGCCGGCCTGGCCGGTGCTCGTGCTTGCGGGGCTCTACAGTCTGGGCGCGCACGGCATCATGACCCTGAACGACTTCAAGTCCGTCGAGGGCGACCTGAAGATGGGCATCCGCTCGCTGCCTGCCCAACTGGGGCCGGAGCGCGCCGCGAAGCTCGCCTGTGTGGTGATGGCGCTGCCGCAGGTCGTGGTGATCGGGTTGCTCTTCGCGTGGGGGCGGCCGGTGCATGCAACTGTGGTGTGTGTGCTGCTCGTGCTGCAGGTTCTTGCCATGCGCAAGATGCTGCGCGACCCGCGCGCACTCGCGCCCTGGTACAACGGCACGGGCGTCACGCTCTATGTGCTCGGGATGCTGGCAAGTGCCTTTGCGGTGCGCGCCCTGTTGCCGGTGGCCGGGCCGTGAGCGCCGGTCTTGGCTGGGGCGGTATCGTCCGGCTGGGGCTGGTGCAGACCGCGCTCGGCGCGATCGTGGTGCTCACCACCTCGGTGATGAACCGCGTGATGGTCGTGGAGTACGCATTGCCCGCGATGCTGCCGGGCATTCTCGTGGCGCTGAAAGACGTGCTGCAGTTGAGCCGGCCGCGCGTGGGCTATGGCTCCGATGTCGGCGGTCGGCGCACACCATGGATCGTGGGTGGCATGGCGGTGCTCGCGCTCGGTGGCGTGGTGGCTGCGGTGGGCACCGCGATGATGGAGGGTGCCCGCGCCGCAGGTATCGCCGTGGCAGTCCTCGGTTTCCTTCTGATCGGTCTTGGCGTGGGCGCGGCGGGCACCACTCTGCTGGTGCTGCTCGCGCGGCTCGTCGATGAGGCGCGCCGGCCGGCGGCCGCGAGCATCGTGTGGATGATGATGATCGCGGGTTTCGCGATCACCGCAGGCGTTGCCGGGCACTTCCTCGATCCCTACTCGCCGCAGCGGTTGGTGCTGGTGAGCGCTACCGTGTCGGTGCTGGCGATGGCTGTGACGTTGCTCGCCGTCCGCGGCGTGGAACCGGCAGGTGGTGCCGCTCTGGCGCGCTCCGCCGGTCGGGCCGTTGCGCCGCGTTTCAGCGAGGCCCTCGCGGAGGTCTGGCAGGAACCGCATGCGCGCCGTTTCACCGTCTTCGTGCTGGTCTCGATGCTCGCCTACAGCGCACAGGACCTGATCCTCGAACCCTTCGCCGGCCGTGTTTTCGGCATGACGCCGGGTCAGTCCACGCAACTCTCGGGCGCGCAACACGGCGGCGTCCTGCTGGGCATGTTGCTGGTCGCACTGAGCGGCTCGCTGCTGAAGGGCTCGCGCGGGCCGCAGCTGCGCAGCTGGACCGTGGGCGGCTGCCTCGGCTCGGCGGCCGCGCTGCTCTGTATCGCGTTCGGCGCCTCGCTCGCGCCGGCGTGGCCGCTGCGCCTGAATGTATTCCTGTTGGGCTTTGCCAACGGCGTGTTCGCTGTGTCGGCCATCGCATCGATGATGGCGCTGGCCGGTGAGGGCAAGGCGGGCCGCGATGGATTGCGCATGGGTCTCTGGGGTGCAGCGCAGGCGATCGCCATGGGTTTGGGGGTATTCCTCGGCACCGTGGCGGTGGATGTGGCGGCGCATGTGCTGGCGCGCCCTGAGGCGGCGTATGCCGCTGTGTTCGCGCTGGAGGGTCTGATGTTCCTGGTGGCCGCAGCGCTGGGTTTCGCGGCTACAGCGGGCGATGGCGCCCGCGCGATGCCGCGCTTCGGCAAGGTGGCGATGGTCGACGTATTCGAGGGCAGCTGAGATGACAACAACAGAGAAAGGCAGCTTCGATGTGATCGTGGTGGGTGGAGGCCCCTCGGGCGCCACCGCAGCGACCGATCTGGCCCGGCAAGGGCGCAAGGTGTTGTTGCTGGAGCGTGCGTTCCGCATCAAACCCTGTGGTGGTGCGATCCCGCCGAGGCTGATCGAGGACTTCGACATCCCGCAGCACATGCTGGTGGCACGCATCAGTTCCGCCCGCATGGTTTCGCCCACCAACGTGAAGGTGGACATGTCCACCGGCACCTACGTGGGCATGGTCGATCGCGAGGCCTTTGACCCGTGGTTGCGCCAGCGTGCGGTGGATGCCGGTGCTGAATTGCGCATCGGTGTCTTCAAGACGCTGCGCTACCGTGACGATGGCACGGTAGTGCTCAGTTATCTCGACAAACAGCGTGACGGCGCTCCCGTCGACGTCATCGCCCGCGCGGTGATCGGTGCCGACGGCGCGAAGTCCGGCGTGGCAAAGCAGTGCATTCCCGGCGCCGAGGAAGTGCCCTGCGTCATCGCCTACCACGAGATCGTCGAATCCCCCGAAAACACGGATGGCGACTTCGACGCCAGCCGCTGCGATGTATGGTTCCAGGGGCGTTTCTCACCGGATTTCTATGGATGGGTGTTCCCGCACGGCAGCAAGACCAGCGTGGGGATGGGCACCGCAGATCCGGCCTTTTCGCTCAAAGAGGCCACGCGTGGGCTGCGCGCCGCCACGGGCCTGGAGGACGCGCACACCATCCGCCGTGAGGGCGCGCCGATTCCGCTCAAGCCGCTGAAGCGGTGGGACGATGGCCGCAACGTGCTGTTGGCGGGTGATGCCGCGGGCGTTGTCGCGCCGGCGTCGGGAGAGGGCATCTACTACGCGATGCTGGGCGGCCGCCTGGCTGCGTACGCCGTCGAGGAGTTCCTCGTGTCCGGTGATGCGCGCGCGCTGAAGAGCGCCCGCAAGCGCTTCATGCGCGAGCACGGGCGGGTCTTCTGGGTGCTGGGGATCCTGCAGAAATTCTGGTACTCCAGCGACAAGCGTCGCGAGCGCTTCGTCAGCATGTGCCGTGATCCGGATGTGCAGTTCCTGACGTGGGAGGCCTACACGAAGAAGCGTCTGGTGCGTGCGCGGCCTGCGGCCCATGCGCGGATATTCTTCAAGGACCTCGCACATCTCTTCGGACTGGTGCGGCCCTGAGTCTTTGGCGTGGCTGAGCTTTTCGACAGCGGCAGGGTTATCGATCTGATCCTGCTGTTCATCCTCGCGGAGTGCATGCTTCTCGCGTACTTGCGCCGCGCGGAACTGCGCCTTGCGGACTTGCTGCCCAACATCCTCTCGGGTGCCGCGCTCATGCTGGCGGTGCGGTGTGCGCTGGTGGGTGCGCGCTGGGAGTGGGTTGCGCTCAGCCTGCTCGGTGCGCTGTTCGCGCACCTCGCTGACCTCGGGCTTCGGCTGCGCCGCGGCGCCGGCTGATCCCGCCGGCGCAGACGCCCGCCCCGCTTTTTACCAGGCCGGAGCCATCCTCGCGTCTTCCGGAAGTTCGTTGCCCTGCGTGGGCAGCAGGTAGAGCCTGCCGAACACGGCCGCCGCTTTCAGCGAGAGCACAGCCCTTCGCAGCGAGTTCAGCACGCCGCCCTCGCGCTTCGCGGTATCGATGGCCACGCTGATCAGGCGCAGCTGCTCCAGCCCGCGGCGGAAGATGGGGTTGTCGGTGTCGAGGGTGAGCGGGAACACCTGACGCGTGATCGCCGTGGTGATGTCGAAGACGCGGTAGTCGAACTCCGTCGGATCCATGCCGAAGGCCTTGTAGAGCTTCGGGCGCGAGTGGTCACGCACGTACATCGTGGCGTAGACCGCCAGCAGGAAGAAGCGGATCCAGAGTTTGTTGCGGCCGCGCAGCAATTCCGGGTGCGCACGCATGATCAGCGCGAAGGCCTCGCCGTGGCGGAACTCGTCGTTGCACCACTCTTCGAACCAATTGAAGATCGGGTGGAAGCGGAACTGCGGGTTGCGCTCCAGATGCCGGAAGATCGTGATGTAGCGCGCGTAGCCGATCTTCTCCGAGAGATACGTCGCGTAGTAGATGAACTTCGGGCTGAAGTAGGTGTAGGCCTTCTCGCGCTTCAGGAAGCCCAGATCCACGGCCACGCCGAGCTGCTTCAGCGAGCGGTTGATGAAGCCTGCGTGGCGGGATTCGTCCCGCGCCATCGCGTTCATCAGTCGCGAGATGTCGGGGTTCTTCACGTGCTTCTCGATTTCCTTGTAGAGCACGCAGCCGGAGTACTCGGCGGTGACGGAACTCACGAGCAGATCGAGGAAGTCCTCGCGTACCTCCTCGGGCAGGTCCGCCGGATCGAACTGGATGTCCTTGCGGAAGTGTTCGCGATTCTCGTCGCGGTCGAACTCCGCCATCATCGCGTCCCACTGCTTGCGTACCGGTGAGACGTCGATGGATTCCATCGCCGCGTAATCCGTGCGGTAGAAGCGCGGGGCCAGCAGCGTGTCGGCGCGGGCCTGCTCGGTAGCGGCGTTGAGGGTGGTCTCGGTCATGGCTGATTCCTCCGGATTCGGGCTTGCGAGGGGAGGCAGGCCCAAGTGTCAATATAATCGTACAAAGATGGTGTCAATAGCAATTGACATTGAACCTGTTTCAGGAGGACTCTAGCCACCTACGGCCGATCACGCAGGAGCCAGCGGTTGCTCCCCTGCGCGGCCCGTTTCGCGGGAGGCGCGAATCCGGTGGTGACTGCCAGAGATTCTGCCTTTGAGCGAGCCAGGGATGACGGCCCCGCCGCCGCCCCTGCCTCGCTCTACCATCTGGGTTACTCCAGCACCCTTTCCTCGCCGCTGGTGGCCTCCGAGCTGATCGGTCTGCTGCAGTCCGCCCGCAAGCGCAATCAGGAGCTCGACGTCACGGGCCTGTTGCTGCACCGGGAAGACTCCTTCTTCCAGATCATCGAGGGCTCGCGCCAGAACGTGCTCGCCGTCTTCAATCGCATCTGCAGCGACCAGCGCCACGAGCGGATCACGGTGCTCTTCGAAGGGCCCACTGTCGTTCGGGAGTTTTCGGACTGGCGCATGGGCTTCGTGGAACTCGACAACGTCGACGTCCGCCTGCTGCCCGGTTTCTCCAACTTCCTGAACGAAGGCCTCGAGCCCCGGCGTGTGCTGGAGGAGCTCACGCGTACGCGGCGGCTGATGCTGCTCTTCCGGGCGATGAACTGAGCGCTTCCTGACACGCATCACGGCACCGTCACGGAGCCAGCAGACGGCCGAATGCTCAACGCGGTTTCTCTGCGCTTGCCTGATCCGTATCACCACCGATAGCATTACCTCCCGTTCTCAAGTAATACCAAGCGAGCGATGGCAACAACGCTGACCAGCAAAGGGCAGGTGACGATTCCCAAACCCGTGAGGGATTATCTCGGGCTCGGTGCCGGAGACGGTGTCGAGTTCGAGTTCGCGGACGACGGGAGTGTTCTGGTGCGTGCGGCGGGCAAACCTTCTCCCAAGCGTCGCAGCAGCCGGTTCAGCAAGCTGGTCGGTGCGAACAAACGGGGCGCAGAGACGAGCCGGCTGATGGCTGTTTTGCGCGGCTATGCCGAGGACTCCTCCGACCCCGGATTGAGATGATCCTCGTCGATACCTGCGTACTCATCGATGTCTTCGACGATGACCCTGTCTGGTCGGAGTGGTCGGCAGCCCAGCTCGATGGCTGGGCGATGCGGGGGCCTCTGCTGATCAACCCCGTGATCTACGCGGAGCTCGCGGCTGATTTTGACAGCATCAGCAGTCTGGATCGGGTCATCCAGCGCGCCGGGCTGGAGTTGCGAGAGCTCCCCCGAGAGGCGCTCTATCTCGCCGGGCAGGCGCATCTGCGATATCGCCGGCGCGGTGGCACGCGTGCTGGCGTGCTGAGCGACTTCTTCATCGGGGCGCACGCAGTTATCACAGGTATTCCTTTGCTGACGCGGGATACGACGCGTTACGCGGCGTACTTCCGGGATTTGCGGTTGGTGTCACCGGCGCAATCCCGCTGAGCACGGCAGCCGCCTGACCTGCTCTGTGCGCTGAACTGAACGCGCTCAGCGCGCGTGTGCCTCCAGCAACACATCGAGGAAGGTCTGTGCCAGCCGTGAGCGCTGCGCTTCGGGCCGCAGGATTGCCTCGAAGCCACAGGCGTAGGTGAAGTGCCGGGGTAGCACGGAGCGCATCTCCCCTTTTTCGACGAAGCGCGCGGCGTAGTGGTCGGGCAGGAAGCCCAGGAACGCCCCCGACAACACCAGCGTTGCCACCCCCTCCTGATCGAAGGCCGTCGCCACGCGCTGCAGCCCGAAATCGTGACCGCGTTCCATGTTGTGCGAATGGAAGCCCAGCCCCGCGAAGGGCAGGGCGCCGACTTCCTTTGCCGCGGGCGGGCGCTTCGCCCGGGGCGCGCAGCGCTCAAACAGCGGGTGCCCCTCACCGCAGTACAGAAACATCTGCTCGCCGAACAGCGGGTGGTAAGCGCAGGCCTCCGAGCGGCGATGGGTGGGAATCACGCCCACATGGAAATCCCCGTCGATGACGCCGCGTTCGATCTCGTTCATGGGCAGCACGCGGATCTCGATCGCCACCTCGGGAGCGCGCTCACGCATTTTTCCGATCGCTGCCGCGATGTGGGCATCGGGGTTGGTGGCGGTTTTGTCGAAGAGCGCCAGATGGAGGCTGCCGGTGAGGCGCTGGTGGAGGTTGTGGACTTCGCTGCGCAGTTCCGAGATCGCGCCCAGCACGCGCAACGTCGACTGGTAGATCTGCGTGCCCTCGGGCGTCAGCGCGAAGCCCCCGCGGCCGCGGCGGCAGAGCCGCAGCCCAAGCCGCTCCTCCAGATCCTTGATGTGGCGGCTGATGGTGGAGCGGCCGATGTTGAGTTCGAGTTCCGCCGCCGCGAAGCCGCCGCAATCCACCACCGCGCGGAAGACGCGCAGCAGGCGCAGGTCGAGATCCGATACCTGTCCGAGCAGGGCTTTCATGGGGGGTGTCCTTGTGGCTGTTCGCAGATGCCCATCAGAAAGTTTCATCAAACCGGAATCAAGTGTTCAATCTCGGTCATTTATGAAACTTTGATCCAAGCCTACACTGGGTCCCAGTAACGGGCACTCCGCCCGCCCTTTCCCCGGAGAGACGCCATGACCCAGATGCAGACCACGTCGTTGGTCCCCGCCCTCACGCGCGAGGAGCTGGAAGCCCACTGGATGCCCTTCACGCCCAACCGGGAGTTCAAGGAGCACCCGCGCATGATCGTGCGGGCCGAGGCCTGCCACTTCATCACCGCGGAAGGGCGTAGGGTTTTCGACTCGCTCTCGGGGCTCTGGTGCTGCGGCCTTGGTCACAACCGGCCCGAGATCGCGCAGGCCGTCGCTCGGCAGCTGCAGGAACTCGACTACTCGCCTGCGTTCCAGTTTGGCCACCCCTTGTCTTTCCGGCTGGCGAACACGCTGAAGGAGATGGCGCCCGCCGGCCTCGACTACGTGTTCTTCACCAACTCCGGCTCCGAGAGCGCGGACACCTCGCTCAAGATGGCGCGCGCCTACTGGCGCC
>CAIXOY010000451.1 GCA_903921135.1 uncultured Gammaproteobacteria bacterium | reverse complement strand
CGTGAACACGCCGGCATAGACCTGCGGCTTCACTTTCTTGAAACCCGGCAGCGCGGCCACGTCGGTGGTCTTGTTGTGGGTGATGGTGTCACCCACGGGCGCACCATGGATGTCCTTGATACCCGCCACCACGAAGCCCACCTCGCCCGCGCGCAGGCAATCGCGGCGCAGCCGCTTGGGCGTGAACACCCCGACCTGGTCAACCTCGTGGGCGCGGAGGATGGACTTGGTGACGATCTTCTCACCCGGTCGCAGCGTGCCGTTCACCACCCGCACCAGCGAGACCACGCCCAGATAGCTGTCGAACCACGAGTCCACGATCAGCGCCTGCAGCGGCGCGTCCGGGTCGCCCTTGGGCGGGGGGATGACGCGCACCAGCTCTTCGAGCAGTTCGTCGACGCCGATGCCGCTTTTCGCGCTCACGCGGCAGGCCTCGGTGGCGTCGATGCCGATGATCTCCTCGATTTCCTTGATGACCCGCTCGGGCTCGGCCTGCGGCAGGTCCATCTTGTTCAGCACCGGCAGCACCTCGAGACCCTGCTCGATGGCGGTGTAGCAGTTCGCCACCGACTGCGCCTCGACACCCTGCGCCGCGTCCACCACCAGCAGGGCGCCTTCGCAGGCGGCAAGCGAGCGCGAGACCTCGTAGGCGAAGTCGACGTGGCCGGGCGTGTCGATGAAATTGAGCTGGTAGGTCTTGCCGTCGCGGGCGGTGTAGTCGAGCGTGACGCTCTGTGCCTTGATGGTGATGCCACGCTCGCGCTCGATATCCATCGAGTCGAGGACCTGGGCCTGCATCTCCCGCTCGCTCAGACCACCACAGGTCTGGATGAAGCGGTCGGCAAGCGTGGACTTGCCGTGGTCGATGTGCGCGATGATCGAGAAATTGCGGATATGGCTCAAGGCAGTCACGAGTGCGTCACCACGTGCCGGAAGGTGTAACTGGGACAACCGCGCACTCTACGTGAGAGCCGCGCGGTTGGCCCCGCCCCGAAGCCCGGAATACTACCCGATGCCCCGGGATCTCCGCCTCACTCCTCTATGCGCAGCGCGATGAATCCCGCCTGCCCGCGCCGGATCAGCCTTAGCGGCACGTGGACGTTGGCGGGCAACCCGTCCACGATCTGCTCGAAGTCTGCCGCATCGCGCACCGGATCGTTGCCCACCTGGGCGATGATGTCGCCAGGCATGAGGCCGGCACGAGCCGCGGCCTTGCCGGGGGCGACGGCGCGCACCACCACCCCACCGGCGAGCCGCATGCGGGCTTTCTGCTGGTCACTCAGGTCTTCCACGTCCAGGCCGATGCGATCGCTGCCGGCGTCAGCACTGGCGATGTCACGGGATTCCTCGCCGCCGAGCGTGCCCACACGCACGTTCAGGTTGCGCGGCTTGCCCTCGCGGAAGAGCTTCACCGGCACCTCGGTATCGGGCTTGATCAAGCCGACCACGTGCGGAAGGTCGGCGGACTCGCCGATCTCGCGGCCGCCGAGCTCGACGATCACGTCGCCGACCTTGATCCCCGCCTTCTCGGCCGGGCCGCCCGGCTCGAGTTGCGAGATCAGCGCACCCATCGGGCGGTCAAGACCGAAGCTCTCCGCGAGGTTGCGATCCACGTCCTGGATGCCCACGCCGAGCCAGCCCCGCACCACGGCGCCGGTTGCGCGCAGTTGCTGGGACACATCACGCGCCACTTCGATGGGGATCGCGAAGGACAGGCCGATCGAGCCACCGGAGCGGGTGTAGATCTGCGAATTGATGCCCACTACCTCGCCCTTCAGGTTGAAGAGCGGACCGCCGGAATTGCCCGGGTTGATCGCAACGTCGGTCTGGATGAAGGGCACATAGTTGTCGCCCGTCTCCGTGGGCAGGCTGCGGCCGCGCGCGCTCACGATGCCCGCGGTGACGGAGTAATCGAGGCCGAAGGGAGAACCGATCGCGAGCACCCATTCGCCCACCTCGAGCGCCTCGGAATCGCCGAGCGTCGCGGTCTGCAGGCCGGTCGCGTCGATCTTGAGCAGTGCGATGTCGCTGCGCTTGTCGGTGCCGATCACTTTGGCCTCGAACTCGCGGCGGTCATTCAGGCGCACCGTGACCTCATCGGCGCCATCGACCACATGGTGGTTGGTCAGGATGTAGCCGTCGGTTGAGGTGATGAAGCCCGAGCCCGTCGCCTGCCGCTCTCGGGGCTGGCGCTGGCCGCGCTGCTCGAGCAGGTGACGGAAGATGTCGGGCATCTGTTCCAGATAGCGGGGATCGATGTCCTGCGGCGTAGCGCCCTGCGCCTGCGGGCGCTGGGTGCTCAGGATCTTGACCACCGCGCCGGAGTTCTTGCGCACGATCTCCCGGAAATCCGGAAGATCGCCCGCTCGCAGCGGAACGGCAACGAGAAACACCAGCGACAAAACGGCGACGAGGCTGCGGAAGACATGCTTCATGGAGACTCCGTAAGGCAGGGGACGGAAGGGTGTCAGGGAGCGGCGAAGCTCACGGCATTAGCGACGAGACGGGCGGTCTCGGGCGGAATCTCGCCCACAACGGTGACGAGACCTGCCTGTGGGCGTGGCGTCACATAGGCAATGGTGGCGCCCTGCACGGCCTGGCCGGGGCGGGATACGGCGCCATCGGCGTGCCGCTCGACGAACACACTGAAGACCGCGAGACCATCGGTGAACATGCGCGTCTCGACGGGGCGCCCCGCGGCGTCGGCGCGGCGCTCACGGGCACTCTCGGCGAAGCCGGCCGGCAACCAGGACACACTCCAGTCGAAGGCCTCGGAATCCGCAGCGCCGGCTTTGGCGTGCGCGGCATCCACCCGGGCTCCGGCCTCGGGCGTGAACACCGCCTCGGCAGGAATGCTGCCCCCTACTTCCAGTTCCACAAACTGGAAACGCTCCAGCACCCGGCCGGCACCGTCGGTGGTCTCGGATTTGAGGAGCAGGGCGCTGTTGTTGTCGAGGACAAGGGTCATGCCGTAACGGTAAGGATCGCGCGGGCTGATACGCAGCCGGCGACCTTCCCGGCTCGCGATGCGCTCGTCACCGTCGAGCTCGAATGCGTAGTACTGGCTGAGGGTGGGGTTGCCCGCCAGCGCCAGCGCGTCGGGGCCTTCGCCCAGCAGGCGATGCCCCGCGTGGCGGCAGTCGAGGGGATGTTCCATGCGCAGGAACTCGCGGGAGGCGCCGTCCAGACCCTCGAGTCGCTCGTGTTCGACACCGTCGACGACGGCGTGGACGATGCGCGCAGATCTCAGGCTCTGGCCCTGCTCGTACGTGAAGATGCCGCGGTAATTGGCTTCGCGGACATTGCGCGCCATGAGCTCAAGCAAGGGCAGCGCCGGTTCCGCGGCAGCCGCTGCACCGGCAAACGCTGCGCACAGAAGAGTCCCGGCTCGGGCAAGAGCGGGCATGGGATCAGGGCTGCTCGCGGGCATCGACCCGCACGAAGGGGATCATGCCCTGCGGGGTGTTCAGCGAGGCGTTCTGCGCGTGATCGAGCATGAACATCTGCAAGCGCAGTTCGGCAGCGCGGTCTGCGTTGCCATCCGCCGCGGGGAGCGATGCGCCGAGGCCGACAGGGATGGCGCCGCTGCGCCCGGAGAGGGCGGCGACGGAGGGAGCACCAAGATTGCCCATGGCCATTCCTGCGGAGGCCAGGCTGTGGCTGGGCGCGGCCGCCTCGGGACCGGAGGCACCGCGCACACCGAGCACCGTGACCAGACAGACCGAGGCGGCGACAGCCGCGCCACCGGCCCAGCCACGCCAGCGGGGCAACGCTGCAGCGGGACGGGGCTCTGCCGATATCGCGGCGAGGATGGAGTCCGTCAGCCCGGGCGGGCAGAGTTCGGGGGCCTCGCGCCGCAGCACGGTACGCACGGTGTAGTGGCGGGACACCAGGGCACGAACCTCGGGTTCGCCGAGGACCTCCAGCAGGCGGCGGGTCTCGAATTCACTGGCTTCGCCATCCACGAGGGCAGAAACCATCTCACGCTGGGGTTCGGTTGTTGTGGCCAAGGATGGCTCGCCTCCGCTGTGCTGACCCTTCATCGGATACCTCGTCCTCGAATTAGTTCCCTGGCAACAGCGGAAGGATGTCTGCATCCACCGCCTCTCTGGCCCGGAAGATCCGGGAACGCACCGTACCGACCGGACACTGCATCAGATCGGCGATTTCCTCGTAGCTCAGCCCGTCGAATTCCCGGAGGCTCAGCGCCGTGCGCAGGTCCTCGGGCAGCTTGCGGAAGGCCTCGTCGATCACCTTGCGCAGTTGCTCGGTCATCAGCTGGCTTTCCGGGCCGTCGATGTCGCGCAAGGCCCACGCGCCCTCGAAATGCTCGGCGTCCTCGACATCGACATCGGAGCCGGGCGGGCGGCGCGAGCGGGAGACGAGGTAGTTCTTGGCCGTGTTGATCGCGATGCGGTAGAGCCAGGTGTAGAAAGCGCTCTCTCCGCGGAAGGTCGGCAAGGCCCGGTAGGCCTTGATGAAGGCCTCCTGCACCACGTCCTGTACCTCGTCGGGGTCGCGCACGAAACGCGAGCAGAGGGAATAGATGCGGTGCCGGTACTTGAGGACCAGCACGTCGAAGGCACGCTTGTCGCCCTTCTGGACGCGGACAACGAGCTGCGCGTCGTCGTCTTCGGGGGGTAGCGTCACGGAGCGGCGCCAGGCGGGCGTGCGGCAGGACGCGCGGGCGGGTGCAGCATGCGGGGCCACGGCTCCACGGGTGATCAGGACGACCGAACTATACGGCCTCGACTTGGCTGCGGAAAGGCCGCAATCCGGCAGCAAAAACCGGGGAACCGGGAGCCGCGGACCCCTGTGCTATATTCCGCGCCCCACTGCCGGAGCAGGCGATGCCGAAGCGATATTCCCACGATGTTCTGGTCATCGGCAGCGGCGCGGCCGGCCTCAGTGTGGCGCTGCAGGTAGCGGGTCAGGGGCGCGTCGCCGTGATCTGCAAAGGCAAACTCGACGAAGGCTCCACGGCTTGGGCGCAGGGCGGCATCGCCGCCGT
>CAIXOY010000450.1 GCA_903921135.1 uncultured Gammaproteobacteria bacterium | reverse complement strand
CTCGGTGGCGGTCTCGCTCTTCGCCGCCGGGCTGGCCCTGCGGCATCTGCCGCCCTTGCAGCGCGTACCGTGGCGTGTGGTGCTGTTGATGAGCCTCGTGCCGTGCGGCGCCTTCGCCGTGTGGCCCACAGAACTCTACGATCTGGGAGATGCCTTCCTCACCTACAACGGCTCGATCTTCGCGCCGATCTCGGGCGTGATGTTCGTCGATTACTTCCTGCTGCGGCGCGAACGGCTCTGCCTCCACGCGCTTTTCGACGCAAGCCCCGGGCGGGCCTACCACTTCTGGCGCGGGTGCAACCCGGTGGCACTTGCCGCCGTCATCCTCGGGCAACTCGCCTACTTCACGCTCTACAACCCGGTTACAGGGGAGGCGCACTGGCTGTTCCATTACCTGCCCGCATCGGTAGGCGCATTCGGAGCGGCAGCCATCCTCCACGGGGTGGGCATGTGGTGCTGGGGCGAGCATCGCGCGCACGGCGTTGCAGGGAGCGGCGCACGCATCGGGCGCCCCACGCTCTGATTCGCCTCAGGAAGCCGGGCGATCGTCCACCCGCGCGAAACGGGGCTGGCGCACGCCAGCCACCTCCACCTCCTCGATGAACATGGCGAGCGGTCGCACCCACAGAGCGCGCTCGCCGTAGCAGGGCCGGTACACGACGAGGCGCTCCTCCGTCTCGCTGTGCGTGGCGGTGCCGAGAACCTCGTAGTCATTGCCCTTGTAGTGCCGGTAGAGGCCCGGCTCCGGAAGCGTCTGTGACATCGTCGACCTGCCATCGTGAACATAGGGGCGGCCACCTGTGCGCCGCGTGCCCTACCCTAGCCTCTGGCTCCGGGCTGCACCAGCACCGTATGCTCGCCTCGCTCCCCACCCGGACATCGCCATGCGCCAGTTCGCCCTGATCCTGCTTTGCAGCCTGTCCACCGGCGTGTCTGCGGCGCGGGCCACAGAGATCGGGCTTGCGCCGCTGATCCAGGACTACAGCGCCTTCTCACGCGAGCAGGATCCGGTGCGCGCCGCCGAGCGCGGCGACCGCATCGCCGCTACCCGCTGGCCCGACAACAGCCCGGCCGCGATCACGCGCAGGGCGCGCGCTCTGGAGAGTCTGGCGGCACGGCTGTCCGCTCCTGCCATCGGCGCGCTCTCCGGCCCCGATGCGCTCGAGCGGGACTGGTTGCGCTGGCGTGTGGGCGTGCTGCGAGAGGGGCTGGGTTTCGACCCGGAGCGCATCAACTTCGTGAGCGGCGACGGCTTCTGGACAGTGCCGGACTACGCGGCCCTGAACACCGCGCCACAGACCATCACCGAAGCCGAGGCCTGGATCACGCGCCTGCGCGCCATTCCGGCCTACTACAAGGCCGAGACGGCCAACCTGCGCCGCGGCATCGACACCTCGTTCACGCAGCCGCGCATGACGGTAGAGCGCGCCATCGCCGATATCCGCGAGCGCACCTCGCGCAACTTCGAGACATCACCCCTGCTCGCGCCGCTGCAGCGCTTGCCGCAGGGAATGCCCGAGGCCGAGCGCCAGCGCCTGCTCGCCGCCGGACGCGATGCGCTCACAACGGCCGTACTGCCCGCCGAGCGCGAACTGCTCGCCTTCCTGACGCACGATTACCTGCCGCGCGCCAGAGCCGGCATCGGTGCATCCACGCTCCCGCGCGGAAGCGCCTGGTACCGCTACCTCGTGCGCATGCACACCACCACCGCCATGACACCCGAACAGATCCACGCCATGGGCGAGTCCGAGGTGAAACGCCTGCGCAGCGCGATGGATGCCGTGATCGCGGAAACCGGCTTCAAGGGTGATTTCCCCTCCTTTCTCACGCTCGCGCGGACGGACAAACGCTTTTACACGGACGCTGCGAGTTGGGGCGAAAAGGCCGCCGAGGTTGCCAAGCGCGCGGATGGGCGCCTGCCGCGATTCTTCGGGCTTCTGCCACGGCTGCCGTATGGCGTGGTGCCGATTCCCGCGGGCCTCGAGAGCAGCTCCGCGGGCTACCTGGCAGGGAGTCCCGAGCGCGGCATCGCCGGCTCGGTGGTCTACAAACCCTGGCTGTCGGAGAAACTTCCCACCTTCGGTATCGCCGCGTGGGTGTTGCACGAGGGCGCTCCGGGGCACCACCTGCAGATCGCGCTGGCGCAGGAACTCGAAGGTGCGCCGGACTACAGGCGCAACGACGACATCACCGCGTTCGTGGAAGGCTGGGGCCTCTACTCGGAAAAACTCGGCGAAGACATGGGCATCTACCGCGATCCCTGGGAGCGTTTCGGCAGGCTCTCGCTGGAGATGTGGCGCGCCTGCCGCCTCGTGATGGACACCGGCATGCACGCGATGGGGTGGAGCCGCGAACGTGCCGGCACCTGCCTGCGCGATAACAGCGCGCTCGCACAGGCAGAGATCGACTTCGAACTCGACCGCTACATCGCCTGGCCCGGGCAGGCGCTGGCCTACAAGGTCGGCGAGCAGACGATCCTGCGCCTGCGCCACGAGGCCGAATCGGAACTGGGCGCGCGCTTCGATATCCGTGCCTTCCACGACACCGTGCTCGGCGCAGGCGCCCTGCCTCTGGGTCTGCTGGAGCAGCGCGTGCGCGCGTGGATCGCCGCACGCAAGGCCTGATCAGCCGCGCCCTGCGGCATCCAGCGCGCGCAAGAGCAAGGCG
>CAIXOY010000449.1 GCA_903921135.1 uncultured Gammaproteobacteria bacterium | reverse complement strand
GCCGCCCGCGCGGATGTCGATCCGCGTGAGCCAAAGCCCGTCTATGCGCTGGCGAGCGAGCCCGACCAGATAACCCGACATCCCCGAGGCGTTACCGAAGCCGCCAGCGCCCAGCGCATCGGCGAGTTTCGTGGCCCGCCCCAGTTCCTCCGTCAGCCCCGCGATGCGCCCCTCCATGCCAGGGTCCGGGGTCTTGCGCGGGGTGCGTGCCTGGAGGGCCTGATAGCGTTTCTCGGCGAGTTCACGAGTGCCCCGCAGTTCCGCGACGTTGGCCTCGAGCGAGGAAACCCGCCATTCTGCATAGGCTTGGAACAGCAGCAGCCCGAGGAAGACCAGCACCAGCCCCTGTGCCGATGCGGCGGCCGAGAACACCGGCCTCGGCTGGCGCAGGATCGGATCGTAGAGATTGATCTGCTGCCTCATAGCGTGACCTTGTCGTCCCGCAGGGCCGCGCCCAGCACGCTGATGCCTTCAAGCAGCAGCGAGTCCGGCACCTCGACGTCGCACTCCCGGCCCAGGTCCAGCCAGCGCACCGGGATGCCCAGCTGCGACTGCATGTACTCGCAGAGTCTGGTGCTGACGCCCGGCACGGGCGCGATCACGATGCCCGTGACCGGCGTCTGGTTGAAATTGCGCTCGTAGAAATCAAGAGAGCGCTGCACCTCGATGATCAGGCCATCGAGCAGGCTCTCGAGTGCGGGCGTGAGCCCGGGCCCGATGGAGGCGGTGAGCAGGCGCTCGGTGCCGCAATCCACGCGGCGCGCGAAATACAGCGCCTCTTGCCGCGTGATGGTCATCAGGCCCTGCTGACGGTCGAGCGAGATCAGCGCCACGCCGCCCTCGTCCTCGGGCAGCATCGCGGCGATGTTGCGCAGCGCGAGCTCGGGAATGTCGATGGTCTTGATCTCGAGGTCTGCCGTGTTCAGCAGGTTCACGAGCTGCTGCACACGCTCGCGCCGCGCCGCGACCGCGTACATGCGGCGCGCGGCATGGCCGTCGCGCTCGGGTATGTCGAAGACGTCGATCACCGATTCCTCGGCGGGGAAATCGATCATTTCGCGCAGCTGCCAGCGCACGGCGCCGCGGATCTCGGAGGGGGGGAGTGCGAGCGAGTCGAGCAGCACCAGACTGTAATCGCCGCTGCGCAGCAGGCCGGTGCAGGGAACGTTGCGCAGGTCGCGCTCGCGCACGATGCGCTGCAGCAGTTCCACGAGCTTCGGGTTGGGCGGCGAGGCATCCGCACGGCCGGGCGTGGCCAGCACTTTCTGGTCGCGACGATCGCCTTGCCTGCGATCGCCCTGCCTGCGGTCCGTGGCCCGACGATCAGCGCCCCGGCGATCCTGCCCGCCGCGTTGCTCCGCGCGACGGTCGCCTGCGAGGGGTGCGGGCTCGTCTATCTCGAGGGTGAGGCCGAAGTCGATGGACTGGGAGTCGAAGCCCAGATGCTCTGTCCAGCGCACCACAAGGGCACCGGTCTCATCGCGGTCCGACAGCGCGAGCGAAAGCCCCTGCGGCGTCGGATATACCGACAGCCGTCGCTGGGTCTCGTGCCTGCGGCGGAGCCAATCGAACAAACGAAACCCCCTGTTCAAGGCATGGGAATAGACAGCGCTAGACGGCCGTCTGGCACAGCATAGACCATGTCTGCACGTCGTGAAGCATAGGCCGTACCTGCTGCGACTCCGCTCGCGCTTCGGTTAGTCTGTGACCATTCCATGACCGTACGGTGATCCGTGCATGCAGGACTTCAAAGGCAAGGTCGTGCTGGTCACTGGCGCGGGTGGCGGCATCGGGCGTGCGGCCGTGCTTGCCTTCGCCGCGCGCGGCGCGCAGGTGGTATGCGGCGATATCGATGCCGCCGCTGCTGCCGAGACGGTGGCGCAAGCCGAGGGCTCTGGGGCGGTTGCGATCAGCCGTGGCCTGGATGTACGGGACGAGAGCTCGAACCTCGCGCTGGTCGAGGCGGCCGAGAGCCGCTTCGGCCGTTTGGACGCTGCCTTCCTCAATGCCGGGATCTTGCGCCGGGGTGGTGTCATGGAGACCACGCCCGAGGACTTCGATGCGCTCATCGCCGTCAATCTGAAGGGCGTGTTCCTCGGCATGCGCGCGGTTGCACCGGCGCTGCGGCGAGCGGGTGGCGGTGCGATCGTGGTCACGGCCTCCAGCGTGGCGCTGCGCGCGGATGCGGCGCTTGCGGGATACTCGGCTTCCAAGCACGGGCTGATCGGCCTGGTGCAGGCCGCCGCAGGCGATCTGGCGTCGTGGGGCATCCGCGTGAACGCCATCTGCCCCGGAGCCGTGGCTACGGGCATGATCAGCATCGACACGTCCCCCGGCAGTCCGCTTGCGCTGCTGCATCCGCTGGGGCGCGTGGGGCAAGCGTCCGAAATCGCCGATCTTGTGGCCTTTCTCGCGAGCGATGCCGCGGGCTTCATCACCGGCGCCGCACTGCCCATCGACGGCGGACTGACGGCACTTACCTCGCCGCGATTCCGCGGCTGAACGCAACACCAGGAGAAAAATCGCATGCCTACCAGACGCCGTTTCCTGCAGGGATCCCTCGCCCTGATGGCCGCACCGCTCGCGCGCGGCGGTGACCGCTACGTCGGTCGCCCCTTCGCCACGCG
>CAIXOY010000448.1 GCA_903921135.1 uncultured Gammaproteobacteria bacterium | reverse complement strand
TACTCTATGTCGTCATCGTTGCACTTATTGGCAAGGTGAGCCAGACGCACGCGCTCGCTTGCGAAGTGCTCGTCTAAATCAAACAAAAAATCCAAGGCAGGGGGGGGCGGCGGCTCCCGCATGCGCGATCCCACGGCGGCCTCGTCGAAGGGATCTGCGGCCGAGGGGTTCCACTGCGTCCACGGCTGCGCGAGCGCGGCCATGCGGGGGCTCTGTTGCAGCGTACGCGCGATCTCCGAGCTCCACTGCGCATAGCCGAGCCGCAGTAGCGGCAGATCGAGCAGCCATTCGCCCGGGTAATCGACGATGTCGAGGTAGAGCGTGGCGATCTCCCGCGCCCAGCGGCCTGCAGGGCGGTAGCGGATCTCGAGGCGGATCTCGGAGACACCGCGCGTGGACTCTGGCCATGCGGGTGGCGCGCCGAACAGGCGATCGCAGGCAGGCTCGTACGCGAAGGAGGGAATATGCGCGTTCAGCTGCGGGACACGACGCACGCCCAGCAGTCGGCCGCGATCACAGGCCTTCCAGAGCGGCAGACGTGCGTCCGGTGAGCAGGCGTGCTCGAGCTGATTCACGAGCGCAGTGATGAAGGCCGTCTTGCCGCTCTGCGAGAGCCCGGTGACGGCCAGACGCACCTGCCGGTCGAGCGCGCGGTCAAGCAGATCGGAGGCCTGCGCGGAGACGCGGCCCAACCAGTCCTCGACGCCGCTCATGCCGCGCCTACTTCAGCTCGTGCACCGTGCGCCCGCGGAAGACCGTGCGCAGCACTTTGGTATCGCCGATCTGCTCGGGCGGGATATCGAACAGGTTGTGGTCGAGCACGATGAAATCCGCGGACTTGCCCGGCTCGATCGAGCCCGTACTGTCCTGCGTGTAGAGCGCCTCGGCACCGTTGCGCGTGAAGATGCGCAGCGCCGTCGCCAGATCCACGGCCTCAGGGGCGTTCAGCACGCCTGGGTTCACGGCGTAGGGATCGCGGCGCGTGACCATGGCCTCGATGCCGGGCCAAGGGCTGGGAGAGGGCACCACCGAGGGCCAGTCCGAACCGTAGATCACCAGCGCCCCGCCCTCGACGAAGGACTTCACGGGCCAGAAACGTCCGGCGCGCTCGAGGCCCAGGACGCCCTCCATCGCCGCGTGGAGCGGGGAGGGATACCAGAGGATCGGGCTCATTTCCGCCGTGACATTCAGCGCCTTGAAGCGCGGCATGTCTTCGGGGCTGATCATCTCGGCGTGCGAGATTTCGTGACGCAGCCGCGCAGAAGGGTTCGCCTTGCGCGCGGCCTCGAAGGCGTCGAGCGCGACGCGCACCGAGCGGTCGCCCGTGGCGTGGATTTTCACGGTCAGACCCTGCGCATCCATCTTCACCACGTCTTCGGTGAGTTGCGCAGGCTCGATGGTGAGGTAACCGCGGTGCGGCTCGGGGTGCTTCGCGTCGAGCACATAGGGCTCGAGCAGTGCCGCGGTCTGCGAGGGCGGGATGCCGTCCAGCATGATCTTCACGAAGTCCGTGTTCAGATCCGGGCCCGCAGCAGCCGCGCGTCGCGCGAGGGTCTGTTCCATTTCCTCCTGCGTGCCGCCTTCGGGCGAGCGCCAGATCAGATGCAAACCGAGGTGCGCGTTGAGTTTGCCGGCCTTCTGCAGCGCGGCGTAACCGTCCAACGCGGGGCCGTTTGCCATCGCCTCCTTGATGGCGGTGACGCCTTCTGCATTAAGCTGCGAGATGCTCCAGGTCAGCGCCTCTTCCATCTGCTGCTGCGACCAGTGCCCGATCTTCTGCACGGCAGCGTAGGCCGCGTAGTCGAGCAGGATGCCGGTGGCGTCTCCGTTGGCATCACGCACGATCACGCCTCCCGTAGGGTTCGGCGTGTCGCGCGTGATGCCCAGCACCTCTAGCGCCTTGCTGTTCACCCAGCCCGCGTGCACGGTGGAATCCATCAGGAACACGGGCGTGTCGGGCGCCACGGCATCCAGCAGCTTGCGGTGTGGCGGCTCGGGCAGGTCCAGCGTCTCCAGCGCCCACTGGCCACCGCGGATCCATTTGTCTTTGGCTGCGCCCGCCGCGCAGCCTTTCACCTTCTCGATGATCTCGGGAATGCCGAGCGAGAACGGGAAGCCGCACTCGAACAAGGCCTTGGTGCCCGCCTGCGGAAGGTGCGCGTGCATATCGTGGATGCCGGGCATCACCATGCGCCCGCCAAGATCGACCCGCAGCGTGGCGGGGCCTGCGAGTGCCTCGACGTCCGCGCGCTTGCCCACCGCCATGAAGGCACCATCGCGCACGGCGATGGCCTCGGCCCAGCTGTTGGCCGCATCCACGGTGTAGACACGGGCGTTGGTGTAGATCGCATCGGCGACGGGAGCGGGGGCGCTGGTCGGCGGGTTGGCTTGCTCGCCGCAGGCGGGGAGCAGCAGTGCGCCGATCAGGGTGAGCGAACAAAGTGCGGGGCGATTCATCGCGAAGTCTCCGGCAGCGGTGTGACGCCGGCAGCCCGGGCAGCCGGCGCGCCGAGTATGGCAGCGGCCGCGCCCGTGGGCATAGACCGGCCTCCGCCTTGCGGAATCGCCTGATTGGCGCGTTGCCGCGCGTCACGGCATCAGGGCATGATGCCCTCAGGGAGGACGCCGCCGATGGACCGCACCGAGCGCTTCTACAAGATCAACCAGCTGCTGGAGAACCAGCGCCGGGTGAGCTTTGCGCAGATGCAGGAGGCCTGCGAGGTCTCCCGCGCCACGCTGCAGCGCGATCTGGAGTACATGCGCACGCGCCTGAACGCACCGATCGTCTGGGACCGCGAAACCGGCAGCTACCAACTCTCGGCCACACAGCCGCAACTCGGCGGACAGTACGAACTGCCCGGGCTCTGGTTCAGCTCGCAGGAAATCCACGCCCTGCTCACCATGCAGCATCTGCTCGCCAATCTGGACCCCGGCGGCCTGCTCTCGCAGCACATCGAACCTTTGCAGTTGCGCCTGAACACGCTGCTCGGCGCCGCGCAGGACGCCGTGCCCGAGATCCGCAAGCGCGTGCTGGTGGTGGGCGTCGGCAAGCGCTCGATCAAGCTCGCGCACTTCGAGCGCGTGGGCTCGGCGCTCCTGCGCCGCAAGCGCCTGCGCCTCACCTACTTCGCGCGCAGCACGGGTTAACTGACCGAGCGCGAGGTCTCGCCGCAGCGTCTCGTTTACTACCGCGAGAACTGGTACCTCGACGCCTGGTGTCACCTGCGCGAAGGCCTGCGCAACTTCGCCATCGACTCCATCCGCGAGGTCGACCTGATCGACACCCGCGCCCGCGATGTGGCACGCAAAACGGTGGAATCCGTGCTGGGGCCGGGCTACGGCATCTTCACCGGCACCGCCACCGACACCGCCGTGCTGCGCTTCACGCCGGAGCGCGCGCGCTGGGTGGGCACCGAGAGCTGGCACCCGGAACAGCGCGGCGAGTTCGCCGCCGACGGCAGCTACACGCTGCGCCTGCCCTACGCCGATCATCGCGAGCTCATCATGGACATCATGAAATACGGCAGCGACTGCGAGGTGCTGAAGCCCGCCGCGCTGCGCCGCGCCGTGCGGCAGGAGCTGGCAAAAGCGCTGGAGCGCTATTCCGGCAAAACGTGAGCGGACGGCTCCGGGGCAGACCGTATTGCCGGCCTCGCAGCCAAACAGGGAACATCACCGCGAGACGCGGGAGAGCACACAAGGAGCAAAGGGATGGGCGTACCGGGCAAGGAAGAACTCGAGACAGCTCTGCGGGAAGCGCGCCGCATGCGCGAGCAAGGCGATGATCCGCAGCATCTGGCGAAGGTGCTGCTCAATTTCCACTACCGCTACCAGTTGATGGAAAAAGTCGTCGATGCCGCGCGGCACTTCATGCATTCGGGGCTCGCGCCGCACGAACACGCAACGCTGGTGCGCGCCATCGAGGCCATCGAAAAAGCCTCGCAGCAAGCAGGACACGACGACGAGGGCTTCGGCCTCGAGTAAGGCCGCGCCATGAACACCCCCACCATCAGCTGCGATGCCGACCTGCAGCACCTCAGCTTCGCCACGCCCCCGTCCAGCGAATCGGGATTGCTGAGGGAGCTCGTCGATGCCGGGACGATTCCGTCCACATCCATCAAGGACGTGATCGCGTACCGCCGCGAGCACGGCACCGATCTCCTCGACACCATCGAGCAGCTCGGCCTGCTCGACAAATCCCGGCGCCCGGTGCTGGTGGCGCAGCAGCTCGGCATCCCGGTGGTACACATCGACGGGCTCACGGTCGACCCGGGCGTTCTGGGCACCATTCCGGCAGAGGTGGCCATCAAGCACCGCGTGTTTCCGCTCTCCCGCATCAAGGGCAAGCTCGTGGTGGCGGTGGCAAATCCCGCCGACAAGGAAGCCATCGCCGCCGCCACCTTCGCCGCGCGCCACCCCATCGAGGTGGTGGTGGTGCCCGACGAAGACATCACGCGGCTGATCGACAGCCACTTCCTCTCGCTGGAAGAACAGAACCTCATCACCGAACTCGGCGAAGACGGCATGCTGCCGCACGCCAGCGCGCATGACGAGGCGCCCACGGACGTCGAACGCCGCGCCCGGCAGGCGCCGGTGGTGCGGCTGGTCGATGCCGTTATCCGCCGCGCCATCCGCCTGCGCGCCTCCGACATCAACATCCGGCCGCTCGAGCACGGTGCCGCGATCTTCTACCGCATCGACGGCGAGATGATGTGGCAGCGCCACATACCGGTGGATCTGATGGGGCCGCTGGTCTGCCGCATCAAGATCATGTCGGGCATGAACATCGCCGAGCACCGGCTGCCGCAGGACGGCCACGCGAGCATGCTCGAAGGCGCGCAGATGTACGATCTGCGCGTCTCGGCCATCCCGGTGGTGACGGGCGAATCGGTGGTGATCCGCGTGCTGAACCGCAACGCCGCCAACGTGAAACTCGAGCAGCTCGGCATCGGTGGCACCGACAAGGAACGCCTGGCGCGCATCCTCGACCACACCTACGGCATCTTCCTCGTCACCGGCCCCACGGGCTCGGGCAAGAGCACCACGCTCTACGCCGTGATCAACAAACGTCTTGAAGCCAACCCGCACGTGATCACGGTGGAAGACCCGGTGGAATACCGGATGGAAAACGTCGAGCAGATCCAGATCAAGCCGCAGATCGGCTACACCTTCGCGGTCGCGCTGCGGCACATCCTGCGCCACGACCCCGACGAGATCCTGATCGGCGAAATGCGCGACTTCGAGACCTGCGAGATCGCCGTGAAAGCCGCGCTCACCGGGCACTTCGTGATGAGCACTCTGCACACCAACGACGCGGCGAGCGCGATCACGCGCCTGCAGGACATGGGCCTCGAGCCCTATCTCATCAGCTCCTCGGTGGTAGGGATCATGGCGCAGCGCCTGGCACGGCGGATCTGCCCGAAGTGCAAGACCGTCGACACAGGCAATGTGGTGCTACGCGCGTACTTCAAGGTGGGCGAGGACGAGGTGTTCCACCGCGGCGCCGGCTGCAGCGAATGCAACCAGACGGGCTACCGCGGCCGCGCGATGGTGGGCGAACTGATCGAGGTGACCTCGGCGCTGCGCGAACTGATCGACCGCAAGGCGAGCGCCGACGAACTCCGACGCCTCGCGGTGCAGGAGGGGATGATCCCGCTCACGCAGAACGCGCTGGCACTCGCGCGCCAAGGCATCACCACGCTCGACGAGGCTTTTGCGCTGAAGCTCGAGGCCTGAGCCACCGCGCGACGCTCACGCTCGGGACGCATCAGCCGATACCATGCAAACCTGCTGGCAACCACCGGAACCCGCGCCCATGAGCCTGCCGAAACTCGGAGACATCTCCGCACAGCAGCTGATCAATTTCGCGACGCCCAAATACTGGGGCATCAAGGATCCGGCGCGGTTCCAGGCTCTCATGGAGGAAGCGAAGAGTCTGGTGACGCCAGGTCACTACCTCGGCGACAACCTCTTCACCTGGGGCCGCAACAACTCGATGTTCGAGGACGAGAGCTTCCGCCAGGCATGGACCGCCAACATCCTGAACGATGCCGACCAGGCCATCGCCTGGCGGCGCTACGTGCTCGCCACGCTCGCGTACAACGTCATGCCGCTGCGCGGTGATTTCGTCGAGTGCGGCGTCTATGCGGGCACGGGCATCAAGACGGTGATGGATTATCTGGGCGGGAAAGACTTCCCCAAGACCTTCTGGGGCTACGACACCTTCGACTACAACCCGGTGCAGGGGCATTCCTTCGCCGGGCAGGCCGAGGGCTTCCACGCCCAGATCGAGGCGCGCTTCGCGGGCTACTCGCAGGTCCGCCTGATCAAGGGCTTCATCCCGGACTCCTTCGCGCAGGGCATCCCCGAGGAGATCGCCTACCTCCACATCGACATGAACAATGCCGAGGGAGAGATCGCCGCGCTCGAGCACCTCTTCGATCGCGTGGTGAGCGGTGGCGTGATCATCCTCGACGACTACGAGTGGTCGGTGTATCGCAGCCAGAAGCTGGCCGAGGACCCGTGGTTCGAGGCCCGCGGCTACCGCGTGGTGCCCCTGCCGACCGGGCAGGGCATGCTGGCCAAACGTTGATACCGGAGAACGACACATGAAGAAAATCCTGAACGTGGGCGGCAACAGCAAAGCCATTCCGCTGCCACCCCAGTACGCCGGCTTCGAGCACGTCCTGCTGGACATCGACCCCACCGGCAAGCCCGATATCGTCTGTGATGCCCGCGAACTGGGCACACTGGAGGGCGGGCAGTTCGAGGCCATCTACTGCTCGCACAACCTCGAGCACTACTACCGCCATGACGTGCCACGGGTGCTGTCGGGCTTCCTCCACGTACTGAAAGACGGTGGCGTGGCCCATATCCGGGTGCCGGACATCGGCGAGGTCATGCGGGTGAGCGTCGAGAAGGGGCTGGACATCGAGGACACCCTCTACCAGTCCTCGCTCGGGCCGATCATGGTGCTGGACGTGATCTACGGCTACACCGCCCAGATCGAGCGCAGCGGCGAGGGATTCTTCGCGCACAAGACCGGCTTCACGCAGAAGTCGCTGCTGAAAGTGCTGCTGCAGGCCGGGTTCGGCAAGATCTTCCGCGTCGGCGCCGAAGGGCAGAACCTCGAGATCAACGTGCTGGCGTTCAAGGGCGAGCCAGACCCGGCGTTCCGCACGCTCCTCGGCCTGCCCGAGGCCGGCTGATCAGCCCCTGCGCGCGATGCGCTCCAGCGCATCGCCGAAGTCGCGCACGAAGCGCGGCATGTCGAAGAGCGCCGAGGTGTCGCGGCCGGCCACCAGGCGCGCCCTGAGGGCGGCGTGGAGCGCGGGGTCCCGGGCAATCTGCACGGCACGGGATTCGTAATCGGCGAGCGTATCCGTGATCAGTTCGGGCAGGTCGAGCGCCGTGAGCAGGCTCCCTGCCATGCGCGAGGCGAAGGTCCGCCCCGAGCGCGTGAGCACCGGCAAGCCCATCCAGAGGGCGTCGTTCGCGGTGGTGCCACCGTTGAAGGGATAGGCATCCAGAAAAAGATCCGCCGCCGTGTAACGCGCCAGGTACTGGTCCGGGGCCACGCGCGGCGCGAACAGCAGCCGCGCCGGGTCCACACCGTGCGCGGCAGCGTGGGCAAGCACCTCGCGCTTCGACCAGGGGTTGTCGGCCAGCAGCCACAGCACACTGCCCGGCGTCTGCGTGAGGATCCGCATCCACGCCCCGAACATCTCCGGCGTGAACTTGTAGTTGTTGTTGAAGCAGCAGAACACGAAGGCGTCATCCGGGAGGCCGCAGTCCTGCCGCGACGGCAGTGCCGCCACCGGGCGCTGGCGATCACTGCACTGGAAGACCGGCAGGTAGAGCGGCGTCTCGGTGTAGAAGGGCTTTTCGGCGTCCGGGATCAGGTAGTGGTCGGCAATCACATAATCGATGCCGGGGTGCCCGGTGGGCCCCGGAAAGCCGAGGTAGGTGATCTGCACCGGCGCCGGACGCCACGAGAGGATATCGGGCCGCGCGCCGGAAGTGATGCCCTGCAGATCGACCACGATGTCGATCTCGTGCTCGCGGATGAGCTGTGCTGCGGTGGCATCGTCCTGCCCCGCGATACGGACGAAGCGGTCGAAGGCCTTGATCACCCGGGCACGCAGCGCGGAGCCGTCCTCGCGGCTCCAGCAGAAGCCGTAGAGCTCGAAGCGCTCGCGATCGAGGAGCTCCAGCAGCTCCACGGTCAGCAGGGACACCGCGTGCAGGCAGAAATCCGAGGACAGGAAACCGATGCGCAACTTCCCGTGGCGGTAGCCTGAGGCGGGCGCAAGCGCAGGGACCCGCAGATTCACCCGTTCGTGCACGAAGCGGACAGCGGCAGCGAGTTGCAGGCCCGGGTCGTCGCTCGCCGAGAGCATCGCGAGCGGGGAGGTCGCCTTCAGCAAGTCACCGGGGCCGGGCTGATCGAGGCCCGCATACACCGGCCATTTGCACTGCTTCTGCCGCAGATGCACCCAGTGCTGAATCACCTTGGGCTGGTCGGGATCGCACTGCAGGCTCGCGAGGAGTTTCTCTTCGGCGCGCTCGAATTCACGCATTTCCTCGAGCAGCCGGCCCATGCCGTTCACGACCAGCAGGTAGAGATCGCGATTCAGCTCGGGGCCCGCCAGCGGATGATCGAGCATCGACTGCCAGATGGTGAGCGCGTGCTCCTTGCGCCCGAGCCGCTCCACCACGGCGCCCAGATTGAACCAGGCCTGGCTGAAATCGGGCTTCTGCAGGATGGCGGCGCGGTAGACAGCCTCGGCCTCGGCCAGCCGCTCGGACTGCGACAGGGTGACGCCCAGATTGAACTGGATGACGTGGCTCGCCGGCGAGGTGTTGCTGGCGAGCCAGGCCTGATAGAGCGAGACCACGTCGGCCGGCCGGCCGGCAGCGTTCAGACGGTCTGCGAGTGCGATGCACTGCATGGCCTCGAGGCCAGCCGCATTCGCGGCACGCAGACCGTCCGCGAACGCGGCGTCCAGCGACGCCGGATCGCCGCCCATCAGAGCAGGCTGTCCGGGGAACCGGTGGACAGTCCTCCCATGTGCTGCTCCAGCAAGGAACTCTGACCGGTGCGCAGCCACACGTCGACGATGTCGTGGATCTGCCCGTCGCTCGTGGTGTAACTGCCCTCGAGTCCCAGCCAGTTGCCCTCGTCGATGGTCGTGCCGCGCTCGGCATCAAGACCGATCGAGACGATCCCGAGATCCGAGAGCCCCAGCAGCTCGCCGCTCTGGGTGATGCCGTCGTGGTTGTCGTCGCGCCACACGAGCAGCGCGCCGAAGTCACCGTCATCGGCACTCAGCACCCCGTCGAGGTTGCTGTCGAGCGAAGCCAGAGCCGCAAAGCCGTCCGTGGCCTGTGTCCCGTCGGCAAGACGGAAGGCACTGCCGAAGAGCTCGCTGCCGTCGTTGATCAGCCCGTCACCGTTGCGGTCGATCGCGAGCAGACCATCGCCCTCAGCCACCCAGCCGGTCTGCAGCGCCTCGCCCGTGGCGCGCAGATCGAAGCTCACGCCCTCGGCCAGAGAGGTGGTCTGCACGCCGTCGCCGTTCAGGTCGAGGATGAGGGGCGTGACATAGGGGATGGCCGCTATCTGCGCAGTGCTCATGGCTGCCAGTTGGCCGGCCGTGAGAGCTGCGTGCTGGGCTGCCGTCATGTTGGCGAGCTGCGAGAGGGTGAGCGCGGGGATGTCCGCCACCTGGATCACCGGGATCTGGTCGGTGGTCAAGCGGGCGAAGTCCTCGTTCGCCATGGCCGCGAACTGCGAGGAGGTCATGGCCACGATGGCAGCGGTGGACAAGGCCTTGACCTGGAATTCAGTCAATGCATTGAGTTGAGCCGTGTCCAAATTGGCCATTTGCAAAGTGGTCAGACCATTGAGGGCTGTGTTGCTCAAAGCCCGAATTTGGCCAGAGTCCAGCTTGGTCAGATCGCGGGTTTCCATGGCGGCCATTTGTGCCGAAGACAAGGCAGCCAATTGGGCTTGGCCAATGGCGGCAGCTTGTGTGGTGGTGATGCCAGCCACTTGTGCCGTGGTCAGCGCTTTGACTTGAGCAACGTTCATGGCATTGACGGCTGCGGTTGACAGCGCTGCCACGTCTTCTGTTTGCATGGCCGTCAATTTGCTGGCCATCAAGCCAGCCACTTGCGATGATGTGAGGGCTGCGGCCTGTGAAGAGGTGACGGCCACAATCTGATTGGTCGACAAGGCATTGAGTTGATCGGCCGTCAAAGC
>CAIXOY010000447.1 GCA_903921135.1 uncultured Gammaproteobacteria bacterium | reverse complement strand
GGTGGTCAGGGTCCGCGAATCGCGCTCGGCGTGGGCGTGGAACAATCCGACAATGCACTCAAGACGAGTACCCGTGAGCGCTCTGATACCAAGGAGTATCTCGACCTCGACCTGGGCTACCTGCGCGACAGTGACTATCTGTCTGCCGACGCGCAGTACCGCGCCGAGATCGCCAACTACCGGAACGACACTACAGAGGATGCATCGGTGCTCACGGGCCAGTCCAAGCTAGCCTGGAAATTGCTGCCGGGTCGCATGCAGATAGACCTCAGCCACGACCGCTCAGAGCAAATCCGTGATTCGCGCAACGCTGACATCCGGAACAACAGGCAGTTGCGTGACATCGTATCTGCTGGCCCGACATTCATGGCCCGCCTGAGCCCCGTCGACCAGATTGTCCTTGACGGTCGTTATTCCCAAGTCTCCTATGATCGCGGTGACGAGGCAGCCGTTGCCGGCGCCAACCAGAGCGACAGCGAGCGGACCTCGGGTGGCCTGTCATGGCAGCACCAGCTGCAGAAGACCGACCTCCTGTCTGCAAGCTATCAATACTCGGAAGTCACATTCGATGAGTTCACCGAGGAGCTCACCTACCACCAGCTGTACGGCACCTACGCGGTCAAGTTGCGCAACAGCGGCTACACGGTCTCTCTGGGGTTGAACCGCTCAGAGCGCGAGAGTAGCGGTGACGAGTCCGACGGTTTCTATGCCCAGATCGGCTGGAATCTGCAGTCGGGCGAGCACAGATTCGGCGTGACCGCTATCAACCAGTTGACGGACTCTGGCGTGGGCTTGGGAGGTAACGGGCTGATTGGTGCCAATTTCAGCCCCAACGACAGCAATTTCGATGTCGTGGACGTGGTCGAGAGGACCAGCCTGAATCTGGACTATGGATTCTCGGGTCTCTGCGAGCGCTGTGATGTCGGCCTGCGTCTTGGCTATGACGAGCAGGATTTCGACGAGCAACCCCGGGATCAGAAGACAACTGGCGGGTCTCTCACCGTCGGCTACAAACTCACCCCTACCCTCAAGCTCTCCCTGAGGGGCGATTACAGCGAAATCGAATTTCTCCAGGATGCAGGCGGCGGCAGGACTGACAAACGCGAGAACTACGGGTTCACGCTTGACTGGATGCTATCCAGATCACTCACGATGCGCGCATGGATCTCCGACGAGCAGCGCAAATCAGATGCAGCGCTGCAAGGGTACGACGAGCTTTTCGGCGGTGTGTCGGTCAGTTACCGCTTCCGCTGACCACAACCCATATCCCGGCAGGGGGGGGCAGGAGCTACTCCCCCTGCACCACCATCCCGTACCTTCCCATCAGGTCATACAACGTCGGCCGCGTCACCCCCAGCAGCTTGGCCGCGTTGGAGAGATTGCCATCCGACACCGACAGGGCCCGGGTGATCGCCGAGGACTCGGCCGCCTGACGCACTTCGCGCAGATTCAGGGCCATCGGTGAGGCCTCGACGCCCTGGGGCAAGCCCAGATCCTCCCGGCTGATGTGCCGGTTGTCGGCCATGATCACCGCCCGCTTGATGCGGTTCTGCATTTCCCGGATGTTCCCCGGCCACGCGTAGGACTCGATGGCCTCTGCGGCGTCGCTCCCCAGAGCGGCAACACGCGGGTTGTGCTCCTTCGCGAATTGCGCGAGCAGATGGCGTGCGAGCAGGACCTTGTCGCCGTGCCGGTCACGCAGCGGGGGTATGTCCACCACGATCTCGCTGATACGGTAGAAAAGGTCCTCGCGGAAACTGTTCTCGCTCACCATCTGTTGCAGGTTCTTGTTCGTGGCGCAGACCACGCGCACATCCACTGGCACTTCCTCGCGGCCCCCCACGCGGTCAACCACCCGCTGCTGCAGGAATCGCAGCATCTTTGCCTGCAAGGTGAGCGGCATGTCCCCGATCTCGTCGAGGAACAGCGTGCCGCCGTTGGCGGTCTCGACCTTGCCGAGGGTGCGTTTGTTGGCGCCGGTGAAAGCGCCTTTCTCATAGCCGAAGAGCTCGCTCTCCATCAGCGTCTCGGGCACGGCCGCGCAGTTGATGGCCACAAACGGTTGGTCCGCGCGCGGGCTCAAATCGTGGATGGCACGTGCCAGTACCTCCTTGCCGGTGCCGCTCTCGCCGAGCAGCAGGCAGGTCACGTTGGTGGGAGCCACTTTCTCGATCATGCGGCAGACCGACAGCATCCGCGTGTCAGCGGCGATCACGCCGTCGAGCGGAGAACGCGTGGTGGTGCGCAGCCGCCGGTTCTGCTCCTCGAGTTGATAGATGTGGAAAGCCCGCTGCACGATGAGGTCGAGCACGTCTGTATCTACGGGCTTCTCGTAGAAGTCGCATGCACCCATCGAGATTGCACGCATCGCGTTCTGGGTTTCGTGATGGCCTGTCACCACGATGATTTTTGTGTGCGGGCGCAGGCCGAGAATATCCTGCACGCAGCGGAATCCTTCGCTCACGCCCTCGGCATCGGGAGGAAGGCCGAGGTCCTGCAACACCACAGCAGGTTCCGAGCGCCGTACTTCCGCGAGTGCGCTTTCCCTGTCCCGCGCCTGCAGCACCTCCCAACCCTCGAAGTGCCAGCGCAACTGGCGTTGCATGCCCTCGTCGTCTTCGACGATCAGCAGGCGCCTGTTCTGTTCTGCATCGCTCATCGGGCAAAGCTCCCCGCAAGTTCCACCGGCACGGTGGCCAGCGGGATGGTGAGGCTGAAAGTGGTGCCGGCGCCCGGGCTGCTGCTGACCCTGACATCGCCACCGAGGCTGCGAACGAATTCCCGAGCCTGATAGGCGCCTATGCCCATGCCCTTGCCCGTCTTGGTGCTTTCAAAGGGCTTGAACAGGCGATACCGGAGAAACTCCTCATCCATTCCCGCGCCGTTGTCCTCTATCTCGATCAGCGCATGATCACTCTCGCGCGAGAGACGGATATCGACAAATCCGTCAGCCGCGGTTGCCTCCTGGGCGTTTTTCACGAGGTGGCTCAGGATCATCACGAGGTGGTCTTTGTCGCTCAGCACCCGTAGCCCTTCCTCCTCCACGCGAATGGCGGGTCTCGGGTTGAGCTGCTGGCATTTCCGCACGGCTTCCAGCAGCGCCTCCTGCAACGCGACCGGGCGCCGTTCCGGGTTGCTGCGCTGCTGCAGTTTGCCGAGCAGCGCGCTCATGCGGGCGACCGAGTTTTCGATGGTGTCGATTGCGTCTTCGACGAAGGCGGGGTTGCCTTTGTGCTTCGCCGCGTTCTTCACCACGAGTTCCTGCTGGGCGATCAGGTTCTTTAAGTCGTGCATGATGAAAGCGGTGAGCTGGTTGTAGGTCTCGAACTGCCGCGCGCTCGCGAGTTGTTCACCGGCCTGATGACGGGCGATGTAGCTTGCGATCTGCCGTGCGGCCGTTTTCAGGATGGTCAGATCCTCCCAGTCGAGCGTCGAGAACCCGAGGGATCGCTGCATGCCCACGAAGCCCACCAGTTCGTCTTCGACCAGCAGTGGCACGATCACGCCCAGATCCGGTACGCGGCCGATCCAGTCCGGCAGCGGCGGCAAGGTCGCGTTCGGGGGTGGGCTCACATCGAGTTCGAAAATCCACTCCGTAGCCAGTTTCCTGCAGAAACCCGAGTCTGCGGGTTCGTCTGCCTGTTCCGGGAGTTTCATCCGGCAGGGTGCCGTCGGCACGAAGTCCCTGTCATGGCGCAGCCACAGCACGCCACCCGGGCATTTGTAGAGATCTGCCATGAGCCGGATGGAGCGAACGTAGAGCGCATCCACGTCTCCTTTCACACTCATTTCCGTGATGAGGTGCAGCCATTCCTGACGGTAGTCGTAGCGCAGGGCGAAGAAATTCTTCGCGATGTACACGCGCAGGCTGTCCCTGAAGCGTTGCGAGAGCGCTGCCGTCACTATCAGAAGCACGGCAGAGAAGAAGAGCATCAACTGCAGGACGGTGCCCCAGGATCCCCCGACGCTGCGCATCGAGTAACCGATGATCGACACCGTGAGCAGGAACAGGCCCGCTGCCGTGAGGCTCGCCGTGTAGAAAACAACGCTTCGGGAGAAGGAGATGGCCTTCGCCACCCGGCTGCGGCTGACCGCAGATCCCAGGAACGCCGCGCAGATGGCATTGATACCGCCGCGCGCGGCCCACAATTCCGGGTCGATGTAGTCGCGCTCGAAGATCAGCGTGTCCGAGAACATATAGAGATCGAAGATGGCGGTGATGCCCAGCGCAACGCAGGCGTAACGGAGCAATGTCAGCGACTCGGCGGTGTTGCGGAACACCTGCTCGAGCGCGATCAGCAGACCGATGGCGATGAACACCCCGCTCCAGGCCCGCAACGCCGTGAACTCGAGGCCCTGACCATTGCTGATCACTGGCAACAGAGCGAGCAACAGCGGCAGGCCGAGCGCCATCGCGCCGCAGACGGCCGAGGCGGCGCGTGCAGGCCAATGCCCTGCCGCGACGCGGAGCGAACGGGCAAGGTAAAACAGCAGCGCCCCTATCCGGAGGGTCTCCGCGGCGATCAACAGCACGCCGGGAAGGGGCGTATAGGCGTTCAGTGCCAGAACCGCTTGCCAGACGGCAAGGGACAGCCCTGCGGTCACGCCCGACCACGGGTCGAACACGCGCCGGCGCCGGAGCAGGGTTATGCAGGCGAGCGTCAGGAAACCGAGAGTGCCTGCGGAATACAGAACCAGTGCAGCGTTCTGCACGGCGGTGGCCTGTTACTCGCCAGTCAACTTGCGCAGGTTCGAGGCGATCCGGTCGACCGTGCGGTCGAAAAGCGGAGCGTCCTCCACCGGACGGGCATGTCCCATCTGCAAGTCGTAGGCGAAGGCTTTGCGGGGTTTCTCGTAGACCTGCACGCCCATCCGGTTGACGAAAATCAGGGACTGGTTTTCGTCTATGCGGGTGGCGAGTTTGCAGCGCCGGGTAATCGACTGTCGCAGGTCGTCGTACTCGAACCAGGTGCCAACGGTCACTTCGTCCGCGCGCTTCAGGTACTCGAACATCAGCGCCTCGTGCTGCACGCGCTGGCGTTCGACGGCGGTCATTTCGCGCCACGCCTTCTCGTCCGGGGAGGGCATGGGCGTGATGCGGCGCCGCTGCTCCGGGCTGAGGGGGGCAACCGGCGCGGCGATCTCGGGCGCGAGGCCCGACAGCGCGCGGTGAACGCGGCGAATGACCTCGATGCGTGCGCGCGCATCTTCCTGGGTGCTCTGGGTCTGGTCGAGGCCTACGGCGATACGGTCATAGAGGCTCGGGAGCAGCCGCTCGAGGCGCCTCCGGGATTTGTCGTCGCGGTGAGGTTCCACGGACCAGAGCAGGTCGTCTGCCACTTGTACCGCGGTGTTCCACTCGACGCCGTCTTTGCCGTTTTTCAGGTAGACCAGCTGCAACACCTGCAGCCAGTCCTCGACGAGGAAGGCGGTCACTTCTGCGGGAAGCTGGCGTGATTCGAGGCGCTCGTGCAGGACATGGCGCGCCATGTCGCGCGCCTTGGTGGTGCGTGCGTCGGCAAGGGCCCGTTCCGTGGTGCGTCGTACGGCTTTGGATGCGCGCTGCTCGCTGCGCTCGATGAAGCCGAGCAATGTCGAGAGACTGCGCTCGAAGACGCCCGGGTCTTCGGACGAGGCGAGCAGTATCTCGTCGACCAGCGCCGTCAGACGCACGAAGAGCTCGTCCTGGCTTTCCTTGTCGGAGCTGTCCCAGCCCATGCTGGTCCGGGAAATTTCGTTGATCAGCTGGCGGGCGGGGTGCTTGCGGTCGGTGAAGAAACTGCGGTCGGTGAGCGCTACGCGCAGGATGGGCAGTTGCAAGCGCCCGACCAGTGCCTTGATTTCCGCCGGGAGGTTGCGGTCGTCCAGCACCAGATCGAAGAACATGGCGATGACGTTGATGATGTCTTCGTCGGTCTGCCCCACCGAGAAGTTGCCGCGCGTCTGGACAATGGCGCCTATCGCCTGGCGGATGTCCAGCGGTCGTGTGTCTGCCCCCTCTGTTTTTGGCTGACCCTGCACCTCTGAAATCAGGCTCACCAGCTCGTCACGGCTGATCGGTGCGCCAGACGTCGCGGGTGTGCCGCCTGCGACTGCGCCATCCGGAACCCTCACCCCGACGTTGCGAAGCCGCACGAGCAATTGCGCAAGTTCGCGCATTTGCGGCTCGCTCTCGGGTATGCCTTCGAGGCCGAAGCTGGTTGCGGGCGCCGTTACCGCCGGAGCGGGCGTCTTCTCTGGTGCAACTGCAGATTTGCGTTTTTGCGTCTGGCTCGAGAGAGGCTTGAGATCCGGGAGGACTTCACCCTCGACAAGCAGCTGGTTCGACAGGGCGTACAGGTCATCGAGCTTGCGCATCACATGACGGTCGAATTGCTTGTAGAGCAGTTTCAGGATCTTGATGTCTGCCTGGATGAGGTTGCAGGCGTTGATGAATGCCCTGGCGATGCGTTCGGGATCGATCGGCATCTCGCGGTCTTCGAGTCTCCGGCCTGCCAGGGACTGTATGCGTTCTTTCAGCTGGAACAGTTCGTCCTGCCACTCCTGCCGGGCCTTCGAGACCATGTCGATCACGACGACGTCTTTCTCGAGTTCCTCGTTTCCCACCAGTTCCAGAGATTCCGGTGTTCGCGCGGTATGCGAGTTCGCGCCGTCTGACGCTCCCGTCAACTGCTGAAGAGAAAGGAATCCGGCGTTGAAGCGCGCGCGGAAGTCCGTTGTGATCTCAGGCTTTCTGGTGCGGATTTCCCGGAGCGATTCGAAGTAAAGGTTCTGGTCCTTGTTGTTCTTTGCCCTGCTCGCGAGGTCGAAGAAGAAGTCGTCACAGGAGGCAAACATGGCATCGATGCGAGGGGAAAGGCAGTCGATGCCGAGGCGGGCGAGATTTTCGAGCATGACAGAGCTGTCTCCCCGCGAAGAGGGAGTAGGGGCTCTCCTGCCCGTTTGCTTGTCGCTGCTCATGCGCGGGATTTTCCCACAGATTGCGACAGCAAATAAGTGTTTCCCGCAAAGGCTGCCCGGGGTTTCGGGCTAGTCATCCAAAGTGGTTCAGGGCCCGATCACCTTGGAGACCACGGCAGACAAGGCGCTCAGATTGCCATCAGAGTCCTTGGCGGCCATGGAGAAGTGGTAGGTGTCTGCCGACAGGCCATCGATGGTGTAACTGGTCAGCGAGCCATCGTCCAGCGCGATGACGGATGTCTCGCCCGTGGATTCAGCGAGGAGATAGATTTCATAGCCGGCGATCTCCGCCATGCTGAGCGGCGCACCGTTCGATCTGGTGGTGGGCACGCTCCAGTTCAATATCGCCGATCCGCTGATGACCGCAGGCGCCGGGGCGGGCTCCACGGTCAGGGTCACGGTCCCTGAGCTTGTGCCACCTTTCCCGTCGCTCACGGTGTAGGAGAAGCCGTCGGAGCCGCTGAACCCTGCCGCGGGGGTGTAGGTCGCGGAGCCACCGCTGATAGTGACGCTGCCGTTGGCGGGCGCCGTGTTGGCGGTGACGGAGAGGGTGTCGCCATCCTCGTCCGTGTCATTGGTGAGCAGGTT
>CAIXOY010000446.1 GCA_903921135.1 uncultured Gammaproteobacteria bacterium | reverse complement strand
CGGGCGGCAGCACGTCGAGATAGCCCGTGCCCTCGGAAGGAAAGTCCTTGTAGCGCGCGAGTTCGCCTTTGCTGGACAGCGCCCAGAACAGCCGCTGCAGGAATTCGCGTGGTGCAGCACCGAGTTCGCGCTCGGCGGGGCCGATGGCTTGGAAGTAATGCATGTGAAAGAAGTGCTGCTTCGCGACGGCGGCGAAGGCCTCGCTCGGACGCAGCCCCGTGGCAAAGGAACCCTCTCCCGTCTCGCCCTTGTCGCGCCCGCGACCACCACGGCCCGCGAGATCGAAATCATAGGGGCAACTCATGATCACCACTCCGGCGACGCGATCAGCGTGACGCGCCGCGAGGTTGCAGACCTGCTGCGCGCCGAAGTCATGGCCCACGAAAACCGCGCGCTCGATGCCCATCGCATCCAGCAGCCGGAGCATGTCCTGCATGACGACGTTCGCATCATAGAGCGCGGGATCCACGGGCCGATCAGAGCGCCCATAACCACGCTGGTCTACCGCGATGGCGCGAAAGCCCGCTGCGGCAACGACGGGCAACTGCTTGCGCCAGCTGTACCACAGCCCCGGAAAGCCGTGGCAGAACACCACCGGCGGACCATCACCCGTGATCACCGCGTGCAGTGATTGGCCGCCGAGGTCGAAGATCCTGTGATCGAGACGTGTCATCGCGTGTGTCCTGTCAGAGGGCTGCGTCCACCGCGCGCAGGCGGCGCAGCAACTGGTGTTCGGCCTCGGCACTGTCCGCGGCCGGAAGGTGTTCGATCTCGATCAGCCCTGCGTAAGCCTGCTCTCGCACGAAACGCAGTATCGCCGGCCAGTCGAGTTCCCCGCTGCCCAGATCACGGCGCCCGGGCGTGTCCGCGGCCTGCAGCAGCGCCACATCGCTCCAACACGCGCGCAGCCGCGAGAGCACATCACCCTCGCTGGTCTGCACGTGCGCGATGTCGAACATCAGCTTCACGGCAGGATGCGCAACCGTGTGCACGACATGCAGCGCATCAGCCAGCGTGGCCACCAGAAGCCCGGGAATCCACGCCGCCGCCACCGGTTCCACGCAGAGAATGCCGCCGCCCTCTGCCGCGCGATCCGCGAGGCGCCGGAGGTTCTCGATCATGCCCTGCAATTCTGCCGCGTGGCGCGCGGCATCCTCTGCGGGATCGCCCTGCCGCGGGCCCATGCCCGTCACACAGGTGAGGTATCGCCCGCCGGTGCGCGCGGCGGCGGCAATGGACTCTTCCAGATCGCGTGCGAGCTCGGCGTGCGCTGCGGGATCGGCGAGGCTCCACAGCGGACGGTTCCATGCCAGCGGATTGTTGTTGAAGCTGCCCATCTGCAGGCCGTATCGCGCAAGCGCGACGCCGATGCGTTCCTGCTCGGCAACGGGGCGCAGCTTCAGGAAATTGTCCTGCACGCCCGCGAAACCCTGCTCCGCGAGAAACGCGATCTGATCGACCGGGTCGGCCGAGCGCGCGCTGTGGCGAAAGAGCGGCTGATCCGGCGCACGCAGCCCCAGATGCCCCGTGTAGCGCAAACGAAACGGCGCGCTCATGCGCCCGCACCGCAGGCCATGCGCCACGCGAGCTCTGCCATCTCGCGGGCACGACTGCCGGCATCACGCGCGCGCTCGCTCGAGGCGTTGCCGTCCAGCGCGCGCTTGAACACCCCCTGTCGTATGCAGGCCACGCGGAAGAGGTTGTAGACCATCGCGAATTCCCACTGCGCAGGATCGACCGCTGCGCGGCCGCTGCGTGCAGCGTAGGCCGCGAGGTACTGCGCCTCGTCGGGAATGCCGAGCGCACCGAGGTCTTCGCCGGCAAGGCCACGGAAGGCCTCGGGCGGGAGCCGCCACGCCATCAGGTGATAGGCCAGATCCGCAAGCGGGTGGCCCAACGTGGAGAGTTCCCAGTCGATCACCGCGATCACGCGCGGCTCTGTCGGGTGGAAGATCAGGTTGTCGATGCGGAAATCGCCGTGCACCAGCCGCGTCTCGTCGAGGCCTGACGGCAGCGCCGCGGGAAGCCAGGCGATCAACTGCTCCATCGCCTCGATGCGGTCGGTCTCGGTGGCGCGGTACTGCGCCGTCCAGCGCGCGATCTGGCGGCCGAAATACCCACCTTGGCGCCCGAAATCCGCGAGCCCCAGAGCCACCGGATCCAGCGCGTGCAGGGCGGCGATCACGCGGTTCATGTCGTCGTAATGGGCCGCGCGCCCGGCACGGGAAAGACCGGGTAATCGCATGTCCCAGACGTTGCGCCCATCCATGTGTTCCATCAGGAAAAACGGCGTGCCGATCACCTCTGCGTCACTACACAGCGCGATCATCCGCGGCACCGGCACGGCGCTGCCGGCGAGAGCCGCCATCACACGGTACTCGCGCTCTATGGCATGCGCCGAGGGAAGCAGCACACCGGGCGGTTTCTTGCGCAGCACCCACCGGGCGTCGCCATCGCTCAGCAGATACGTGGGGTTCGACTGGCCACCGGGGAATTTCGTGACCTCGAGCGCCTGCGGCACTACGCCCACCTCGCGCGCCATCCACTGCGCCAGCCGCGCAGTGTCCAGACGGTGCGGGTCCACGCGCTCCACCTCAGCTGTACCGGGCGAGTTCCAGCTTGCCGATCTGCGCGCGGTGCACCTCGTCCGGGCCATCGGCAAAGCGGAGCTTGCGGGCATGCGCGTAGGAGGCCGCCAGCGCGAAATCCTGACTCACGCCCGCCGCGCCGTGGAGCTGTATGGCCCAGTCGATCACCTGGCAGGCCATGTTCGGTGCGGCCACCTTGATCATCGCGATCTCGGCCTTTGCGCTCTTGTTGCCCACCGTGTCCATCATCCACGCCGCGCGCAGCGTGAGCAGCCGCGCCTGGTCGATCAGGATGCGGGACTCCGCGATGCGCTCCAGCGTCACGCCTTGCTCGGAGAGCGGCTTGCCGAAGGCGACACGCTCTTTGGCGCGCAGGCACATCGATTCGAGCGCACGCTCGGCAAGGCCGATGAGACGCATGCAGTGATGGATGCGCCCCGGCCCAAGCCTGGCCTGCGCGATCTCGAAACCACGTCCTTCGCCGAGCAGGATGTTCGCGGCCGGCACCCGCACGTTCTCGAAGACGATCTCCATGTGACCGTGCGGCGCATCGTCGTAACCGAAAACGCTCAAGGGCCGCAGGATGCGGATACCGGGCGTGTCGCGCGGCACGAGGATCATCGACTGCTGGCGGTGGCGCGGGGCCTCGGGGTCGGTCTTTCCCATCAGGATGAAAATCCGGCAGCGCGCATCGCCCGCGCCCGAGATCCACCATTTGCGGCCGTTGATCACGTAATCTTCCTCGTCGCGGAGGATCGCCGTTTCGATGTTGGTGGCATCACTCGACGCTACCGCGGGCTCGGTCATCGCAAAGGCGGAGCGGATCTCGCCGGAGAGCAACGGCTCGAGCCACGCGCGCTTCTGCTCCCCGGTGCCAAAGCGCTCGAGGGTTTCCATGTTGCCCGTGTCAGGCGCAGAGCAATTGAAGACCTGTGAAGACCAGTGAATGCGGCCCATCGCCTCGCAGAGCGGCGCGTACTCCACGTTCGTGAGCCCGGGACCGTGTGTGGTGGGCGGCGGGAGGAACAGGTTCCAGAGCCCGGCGGTGCGCGCTTTTGCCTGCAGGTCGAGGAGCAAGGGCACCTCGCCCCAGCGGCCGGCCTCCGCCACCTGCTCGTAGTAGCGCATCTCGTTCGGGTAGACGTGCGCGTGCATGAACTCCTGCACGCGGCCGAGAAACTCACGCGTGCGTGGTGTGTGGCTGAATTCCATGTGCGCCCCCTCAGCCGTAGAAGCCTTTGCCTTCTGCCACCAGCCGCTCGATCAGTGGCGCGGGGCTCCAGTATTCAGCGCCTGCCGTCTGCGCGTGGCGCAGCATCGCCTCGCGCACCGCGGGCAAGCCGATGGCATCGGCCCACCAGAGCGGGCCGCCGGTGGTGTCGGGCCAGCCGATGGCGTTCACCATCGCGATGTCCACCTCGTGCGGACGCGCCACGATGCCGTCCCCCAGCAGCTTCGCGCCTTCGTTCACCATCGCGTACAGGCAGCGTTCGAGCACTTCCTGATCCGTGACCTCGCGCGGCGTGATCCCCCGCGCTTCGGCGTGCGCCTTCAGCAGCTCGGCGATAGCAGGGTCGGGTTGCGGCTTGCGATCCTCGCCGTAGCGGTACCAGCCCGCACCGGTCTTCTGGCCGTAGCGGCCAAGCGCGTAGAGCTGATCGACGAAATCCGCGCGCTTCTCACGCTCCGTGAGGCCCGCCATGCGCACCTGCCGCGCGGCGTACTGCAGATCGATGCCGGCGAGATCCGAGAGCGCATAAGGCCCCATCGGAAAACCGAAGCCGGTGAGCACGGTGTCGATCTGCGCGGGTGTCGCGCCCTCCTCCAGCATGAAAAACCCTTCGCGGGAGCGCTTGGCGAGCAGGCGGTTCACCACGAAACCCTCGCACACACCGCTCATGATCGGCAGCTTGCCGATGCGCTTGCCCACATCCATCACGGTGGCCAGCACCTCGGGCGCGGTGTGCTTGCCGCGCACGTTCTCAAGCAGGCGCATCACGTTCGCGGGGTTGAAGAAGTGCATGCCGCAGACGTCTGCCGGGCGGCCGCTCGCCGCGGCAAGAGTGTCAATGTCGAGGTAGGAGGTGTTGCTCGCGAGCACGGTGCCGGGGCGCGTCAGGCTGCCGAGTGCGGCGAACACGGCCTGCTTGCGCGCGAGGTCTTCGGTGACGGTCTCGACGACAAGATCCGCGTTGGCCAATGACGCCAACTCTGCCGTCACGCTGATGCGTGCCATGCGGCGATCGGCCTCGTCGTGCGCAAGGCTCCCGCGCGACACGAGTGCCGCATAGGCCTTGGCGATACGCCCCGTGGCAGCACTCGCCTTCTCTGCGCTGGAGGCAACTGCTATCACGGTGAAGCCTGCATTCGCGAAGGCCTGCACGATGCCTGCGCCCATCGTACCGGTGCCCACCACGCCCACCGTGCTCACGCTGCGCGGCGCGACACCCTCGAGACCCGGCACGCGCGCCACTTCACGCTCGGCCGCAAAGAGGTGACGCAGTGCCTTCGACTGCGCACCCTGCATCAGCTCGCGGCAGAGCGCGTTCTCGCGTTGAAGCGCCTCGTCGAAGAGGTAGGACTGCGCGAGCAGAATCGCGTCGATGGCGGCCTGCGGCGCGATGTGGCCGCGTTTCTTTTTGGCGAGTGCCTTGCGGGTTTCTTCGACCAGCCCGGCATCCGCCTCGGGTGCAGGAAGATCACGGGTGCGGCGCAGCGGCGCACCGCTTGCGACAAGCGCTTCGGCGTGTGCGACGGCGGCGGCTTCGAGTTGGTCTGCAACCACCACATCGATCGCACCGAGTTCGAGCGCCTTGGGCGCGGGCACCTCGCCGCCTTCGGCCACGATGGGCACCGCAGCCGCAAAGCCGATCAGCCGCGGCAGACGCTGCGTGCCGCCCGCGCCGGGCACCAGACCCAACTTCACCTCGGGCAAGCCGATGCGCGCAGAGGACAGCGCCACCCTGGCATGGCAACCGAGCGCGAGTTCGAGCCCGCCACCGAGCGCTTTGCCGTGGATCGCGGCGATGACAGGCTTTGCCGCCTGCTCGATGCGGTCGATCAGTTGCGGGAGTTGCGGATCCTGGGCGGGCTTGCCGAATTCCTTGATGTCAGCGCCGGAGAAGAACGTACGGCCGGCGCAGATGATCACCAGCGCGTCGAGGTCGGCGCTGGCATCCACCCGTTCAACCGCCTCCCACAGGCCTGCACGTACGCCGTGCGAGAGCGCGTTCACTGGCGGGTGGTCGACTTCGGCGATCGCGATGCGACCATGGATGCGGACGGTGACGGGGCCTGGCATGCGTGTCTCCGGAGGTGTTGGGCGGTGCGGGACCGAAGCATATACGCGGGGGCTTCGCGGGGCATCATCCGGATGGAGCGCCCGCGCTTCGGGCCGGGGACCCTCCCTGTTCGCTCACGCCGCCGCACATCCCT
>CAIXOY010000445.1 GCA_903921135.1 uncultured Gammaproteobacteria bacterium | reverse complement strand
CGTGCTCTTCGTGCTCGCCGAAAAGGGCGATGCGCCGCGCTGGCTGGTGAAACTGAACCCGCGCCGCGTGCCCTCGCGCTCCGTGATACTGGGCAGCGTTGCAGGCTTCATCGGCGTGGGCGCGCAACTCTGGTCGCCGAATGGCGTCTTTGCCTTCCTGGTGAATGCCTCCGGCGCTCTGATCGTAGTGATCTACCTCTCCATGGCAATCTCGCAGGTCAGGCTGCGCCGGCAGGCGATCGCCGCGGGGCACGAGCCCGCCGTGAAGATGTGGCTGTTCCCGTGGCTGAGCTACTTCACCATTTTCGCCATGACCGCTGTGCTGATGGCGATGGCGCTCACGCCGGAACTGCGATCGCAATTCTGGACGAGTGCGCTGTCGGTGGCGGTGGCGCTGGGCGCTTATGCGGTCGTCGCGGCGGGGCGGGCGAAGAGCGCGGTGCTGGCGGCGGATTGAGCCTGGCTCGCCGCGCTGACGCGAGAGTCAGTCCCCCAGCATTCCCGGATACAGCGAGCGCCAGAACGCACACTGGTGCGCCTGCACCGCATCGAAGGTCTGCGGCGCAGGCGCGTCCAGACGCATCACGTCATCGTCCTCCCTGAACTGCGCCCACACGGGGAGACCCGGCACGGCGGGCTCGCCGTTGCGCGCAAACGCGCCCCACCATGCCAGCATCTGCGCGGCAAGGCGTTGCGAACCGGGCGCAAGCGCTGGCCCGTCAAAGACACGTTTGTTGGTGAAGCCCGGGAAGAAATACGGCAATTCCGCGGAGTGCACCGCGCCCAGTTCGAAACCCGGGTCTGGCATCACAGGTGGCGCTGCGCGATCCGCGAATTCGTACTGGTACACCGGCATCAGGCGTGAGGCGAGCTTTCCGGTGTGCAGGAACTGGCAGTTGGTGATGCCCGCGTACGGCAGGAAATCCGACATCGCCGTGCCGAGTGCGGCAGGCGCGGAAGAGTACGCGGACAGCGGGTAGCGCTCCGCGATCGCAGCTGCGTGCTCGCCATAGCGGGCGGACAAGGCGGCGAGGTAGTTCTGCGGCGTTACCGTCGCACCGGCGATGAGCTCGTAGCCCACGTAGAGGCGCATCTCGTCACGCGTGCCGCCGTTCAGGAGCGGCATGCGCAGCACCTTGCCCTCGCGCAGTGCCGTGTTGCCATCACGCGGCAGCGCGCCCGAACCGGTGCTCGGCCAGAAAGCCTGCGGCATCCGCGAAGACAACGCCGTCTGCACCTCGAGAATCCGTGCGAGCGGTGCATTGCGCAGGCAGGCGAGCGCGCTCGCGGGATCGCCACAGCCGAGTTCGCGCGCGAAGGCGAGCCCTGCGTCCTTGCCCTGCTCCACCGTGCGCATGGGCGTGGTGCAACCCGCGCTCTGGATGATGCCGCGATGGAAGAGGCCTGCCGCTCGCTCGGGGTTGGCGAGTTGCAGACAGACGCTTGCGGCGCCTGCGGATTCACCGGCCAGCGTGACGTTGTGCGGGTCTCCGCCAAACGCGGCGATGTTCTGCTGCACCCAGCGCAATGCAAGGCGCTGGTCCTCGAAACCCAGCGCACCGTTCGCGTCCGGGTCGAAGGCCGGGTGCGGCATGAAACCCAGGGCACCGAGCCGGTAGTTGATGGCCACCACCACGAGCCCTGTCCCGCGCGCGAGGTGATCGATGGGGTAGATGTCGTTCGAGCCGCCCACCCACGCGCCGCCGTGGATCCATACCAGCACCGGCGTGCCAACAGGCGCGGACTCGGGAACGGCGATGTTCAGGTGCAGGCAGTCCTCGTTCTCACTCGCCTCGGTGGCGTCGAAGCGCACGACCTGCGGGCAGCCGTGGCGGTACTGCGTCGCATCGCGCGGCGATGACCACGGGGCAGGTGGAACAGGCGCCGTCCAGCGTTTGTCGCCGGCGGTGGACGCCGCATAGGGAATGGCGCGGAATTCGCGTACGCCATCGGCGCTGAAGCCGCGGACGGGGCCGCTGGTGGTCTGCACGGTGAGTGCGTCGGCGACCGCGAAGGCAGGCGCGAGGAGCAGGCCGCACAGCAGGCCCGCCACGCGTGCGCGGCGTCCGGCATCACCAGAGCGGGAACTTGGCATGAGCAGGTTTCTCAGGGTACGAAAACGATCTTGGGATCCGGCGCCAACATGGCATCCGCTGCCTCGTCGAAAGATACGATCCGTGGCGCGACGCGCGAGGGATCGAGCACGCCGGAGACGACGAGCTCGAGCACCTCCGGGGCAAGGGCTCGCGCATGCACACGCCCCACCTCGTAGGTGATGCCCTTCAGGTACATGTCGCGCAGCGGCAGGGCCGCACTCGCAGTCGCCCCGCCCGAGACGCTGGTGCAGATGCCGCAAGGGGCCGTGCTCTTCAGCGCGAGCGTGCGCCCGCCATCGAGCACGTGCGCGTCTACCGTTATGGCAAAACGCTCACCGGTCGTGAAATCACCGATGTCCGCAAGCGGCACGAGATGCGCTTCGGCGCCCATCGCGTGCGCGAGGCTCACGCGTGCGGCATCGATGTCCACATAGACCACACGCGCCGCACCCAGCGCCAGCGCGGCGCAGACCGCATAGAGACCCACGGATGGCGCGAGCCCACCGATCACCAGCACCGGCGCACCCGGCCACTGCCGTAGCGGGCCCGCGACACAGCGGTAGCCATCCGCGATGTTGTCGGGAATCCCGCAGCCAAGCACGGGGTCCAGACCCGGCGGCAACGGCAAGAGGAGGTGATCTGCCCACGGCACGCGCACCAGATCGGTGAGGGCGCCGCCAAAATCGATCCCGCCGTGCGGACCGAGCCCGAACGCCGATCCGGGCGGCACGGCCTCACAGGCGTTGGAACAACCGCGACGGCACATCGCGCACGCTCCGCAACTGATCTGGAACGGCACGATCACCCTGTCGCCCGGCTGCCAGCCTGCGCGATACCCGCATGCCACCACCTCACCCACCATTTCGTGGCCCATCACGAAGGGCGCAGGCATGGGGTAGAGGCCGAGGGCAATCGCGGGATCGAGATCACAGCGGGCAACCGCCAGCGGGCGCACCAGAACGTCCCTGTCATCCTGCAGGCGCGCATCGGGAATCTCCTGCCAGTGCAAGCGACCGGGGCCTTCGAACATCAGCGCGCGCATGGGTGCTCTCCTCCGGGCCGCTCTGCCCGTTCAGGTGATGCGGGTTCTCAATCGCAGCGTCTCCCAACTCGCATCCGCCAGCCACCCACCGTCCACCGGCAGGCTGACGCCGTTCACGAAGCCGCTGAGTCCCGCATCGGCGAGGAAGGCAACGGCCTCGGCCACATCGCGCGGGCTGGCAAAACGCGCCATGGGCACGCGGTTTTTGATGTCGTCGTCGCTGTAGCTGCCGGGGCCCTGATCGGCTTCGTCCATCTCGGTCTTGATCCAGCCAGGACAAATCGCATTCACGCGCACGCCGCGCCCGCCCCACTCCGCCGCCAGCGTGTGCGTGAGGCCGATCAGACCGTGCTTGGAGGCGTTGTAGGCAGCACGGTGGCTCACGCCGCGCAGACCCGCGATGGAGGCGATGTTCACGATGCTGCCCCGACCGCGCGCGAGCATCTGCGCGCCCAGATGCTTGCAGAGCAGGAAGGGCCCGAGGAGATTCACGTCCATCACGCGCTGCCACTGCGCCAAGGTGGTGTCTTCCGCGGGCACGATGCAACTGATCCCGGCGTTGTTCACGATCACGTCGAGCGCGCCGTGCACGGCCGCCACATGCGCGGCGAGTTCCTGCGCGAAGGACTCGGATGACACATCACCGCTCAGGCCTTCGACCGCATGCCCGGCGGAGCGCAGGCGCGCCACCGTCGCATCGAGCGGCTGCACGTCGGTGAGGAGCACGGCGTAGCCGCGTTCGGCGAGCAAGGTGGCAGTGGCAAGTCCGACGCCTTGAGCGGCGCCGGTGACGAGGGCGGCTGTTGTCACGGAAGGCTCCTGAGCGCGGCGCGGCGTGCGGAAAGCCCGGGATTCTAGGTCATTTGCCTGAGCGGGCAAGCCGCGCTCCGGACTCGGTGGCTAGTGGTTGGCGGGCCAGATCTCGCGGAGCCGGAAATCCACCCTGCCCAACAGGCTCGCCGTGCCGCGCAGGCGAAGCGGTGTGGCCGTGCGTGCGTCGACCTGGATCTCGATCTTGCCCTGCAGCCCGAGGAAGGTCTCGCTGCCGTCTGCGTGCTGGCCGCCATCCACGGGTACGAGCTGCAGAAAATAGCGGCGCACCCGCGTGTAGCGCGCAGTCGCAGTGCTGCCATCGGCGTGGTGCACGCTCACCTCCGCGCTGATGTCTTCTTCCACGGGCTCGGAGAACACTGCCCGCAGCAGCACCTTCTTGCTGGTCACGCAGAAGGCCTCCGGCAAGCGGGCAGGATCGAGCAGCAGGAGCATCAAGGGCTCGGACACCACCTCGCAGAAGCGCACGGCTTCACCGTACTGCGCGAAGGAGCGCGCGATCGCCGTCCAGGTTCCGGGGGCGTGTTCGCGCTCGGCACGCGTGGCCGGGCTCGCCTTTGCCACGGCCACACCTTCGCCCGTGTAGTGCGAGATCCGGTAACCCGCTCCCATCCCGGTGGTCTCGCGGGTGCCGATGAGGGCCGCGTGGTTCGATGGCTCGAACCACAACACCGAACTGCGCTGACGCGCGAAGAATGGCGGCACCCGGAAGTCGCTGCGCGCCACCAGTCTGCCCACGGTTGCGTTCGCGGGGCGAAGAGCGCCGGGTGGCGCTGAATCGTCTGCGGGAAAGGCCGTGGCAGCGAGCGAATCCCGCGTGATATCCAGCGAGGCATCGAGTGCGAGGCCCTGATGCTCGAAGCGCAGGCGCGACCAGTCTTTCGGAGGATCAGCAGGGCTTGCTGCGACGACGCAGCTTGCGGCGGCGAGCCATGCGGCAGCCAGCGAGTGGCGGAGGAGCCGGTGCATCGGGGTTTGGGTCAGGGCCGCAGGGAGCGACAGTATAGGCAGTGAGTGGGCGGATCCTGCGGCGAGCGGCGTGCGGCCAGGCGCTGCGGCCGTGCCGTCTTTGCCGCTGCGCGCACCACGCCCCTATACTCGGCCCGCGCGCTGCCGGCGGCAGCGCCCGAACGCCGGAGTGGAAACACGCATGTTGGCAAGCCGGGCATCGATGCCTGACCGATGCACCGGGTGCAGCGGTGCGTCATGGCGCACGCACGCCGATTCAGGCAGCGCGTGTGGAGGGCACTGATACCTCACCGCAAGACATCCGGCCCGTGGAGACCCGCCACGGCCGGGACGTGCTCGGCAACGTCAGGCGCAACCTGCGGCGTCTGCTGACGGGTAAGGCCTTCTCCTCGCTCCTCCTGCTCGGAGCCACGCTTCTCACCGCCAGAACCCTCTCCGTGGCCGAGTTCGGCCTGGTAGTGATGCTGCAGAGCTATGTGCTGGTCTGGAGCGGGCTGTTCAACTTCAAGCCTTTCGAATCGATCATCCGCTATGGAGTACCTGCGCTTGATCGGGGCGACCAGGCTCAATTGCTGCGCTTGCTGAAGCTCGGCTTGATCGTGGATGCCGTCACGGCCCTGGGCTCGGCGGTCCTCGCCTGTGCGCTGGCCGGAACCGTGGGTGGGTTCCTGGAGTGGGATACGGATTTCGTACAGATCGCGCAGATCTACAGCATGGTGCTGCTGGTGGACCTGACCGGCGCCAGCAAGGGTGTGCTGCGCCTCTTCAACCGCTTCGATCTGCTGGGCACACAGATGGCCGTCTCGCCTGTCGTCCTGTGCACCGGTGCCGCCGTGGCCGCGCTGCAGGGCTGGGGCATGCCGGGTTTCTGCGCGATCTGGGGGCTGGCAACCGTCTGTGACCGCAT
>CAIXOY010000444.1 GCA_903921135.1 uncultured Gammaproteobacteria bacterium | reverse complement strand
TGCCTTCGAGCAGGCCGTTGCCACGGCCGGTCTGCCACGCGTGATCCTGCCGCGCTGAGGCGCGCTCAGAGTTCCACGCGGGTGTCGCCGAGGCGGTCGGCCTCGGCGACATAGTGGGTGACGGAGAGCATCGGCAGGCCCAACTCGTCGCGCAGGCGCTCGATCAGACGCAGGATCTCCTCGCGACGCGCGCGGTCCACGAAAGAGAGCGGCTCGTCGAGCAGCAGGAATCGCGCCCCCGAGGCGAGCGCCCGTCCGATCGCGACGCGGCGTGCTTCGCCGCCCGAGAGTGTGGCCGGCCAGCGAGTGAGCAACTCGCCGATTCCCAGCAGCGCGGTGATTTCCTCCAGCGAGGGCCCCGGGGTTCCGCCCGTAGCGCGCGTGGCTCCGTAACGCAGGTTTTCGATCACGCGCAGGTGCGGGAAGAGTCGTGCATCCTGAAACACATAACCGCAGTGCCGTCGCTCCGGCGGCAGGTCGATCCGTCGGGCGGCATCGAAAAGCGTTTCGCCGCCCACCCGCACATGGCCAGCGTCGGGGCGCAACAGCCCCGCCACCATGTTGAGCACCGATGTCTTGCCCGCGCCCGAGGGGCCGAGCAGCACGGTGATGCCGGGGCCCGTTTGCACACGCAACGCCACCTGCGCGTTGCCGAGTTGCTTGCGGATATCGATGTCAAAGCCCACGTTGTCCACCCGCCTGCCGGCGCAACAGCCATTCCGATAGCACCAGCGTGCCCAGCGCGAGCGCCACCGATACCGCGGCAAGGCGCAGCACCTGTGCCTCGCCGCCCGGCAGTTGCATGGCCCCGTAGATCGCGAGCGGCAACGTGCGTGTCTCCCCGGGGATGCTGGAGACAAAACTGATCGTCGCTCCGAACTCACCCAACGAGCGCGCGAAGCCGAGCACGCTCGCGGCAAGTACGCCGGGAAGGCTCAAGGGCAGGGTGATGCTCGCAAAGACCCGCCACGGTGTGGCGCCGAGCGTGCGTGCCGCGTTCTCGAGGCGCGTGTCGACTGCCTCGATCGAGAGTCGCATCGCCCGGACCATGAGCGGCAAGGCCATCACGGCCGCGGCGAGTGCGGCGCCCGTCCAGCGGAACGCGAAGACGATGCCGCAGCAGGCTTCGAGCGCCGAGCCCAGCGGGCCCGTGCGGCCGAAGAGCAGCAACAGCGCCCAGCCCGTCACCACTGGTGGCAGCACCAAAGGCAGGTGCACGAACGCATCAAGCAGTGCTTTGCCTGGAAAGCTGCGCCGTGCGAGCACCCAGGCGATCGCGAAGGCTACGGGCAGGCAGGCCAGCATCGAGACGGCACCCACGCGCAGCGACAGCCGCACCACTTCCCACTCTTCCGGACCCAGCACCCTGACCTCGCCCCTTGTCTGTATCGCGCTGTATATAGAAAGCGGCCTTGCTTGTCACCCGTGCCTGCGTGCTTCTTCCCGCCGGATGTGCTTCGTGCGAGCCTAGGGGCCCCGATCACCGCTCCGGGACACTCACATGGCCCAGTCAGCCGTTCTCAAAATCAAGCTGCAGTTGCTGCTCGGCGATGACATCGCCATGGGCCCCGGCAAGGCAGAGTTGCTGGAGGCAATCGCGCAGGAGGGGTCGATTTCGGCCGCGGGCCGCGCGCTCGGCATGAGTTACCGCCGCGCCTGGTTGCTGGTAGACACCATGAACCGCTGCTTCCGCGACAAACTGGTGGCTACCACGCCCGGTGGCGCGAAGACGGGTGGTGCGCGCCTTACCGCTGCCGGGCTCGCGGTGCTCGAGGACTACCGCGCGGTGCAGGCCGCGGTGGCGCAGGCCGCTGAGGGCGCCGCGCTGAAGCGCCTGCGGCGCAGGCTCACACCTTCTTCGAAGAGCCCGCAGCGGCCAGGAAAACGGTAACGAAGATCGCCTCGAGTACCGCCGAGGCCATCGAGGCCGGGTTGAAGCCCTCGACCAGCAAACCGATGACGCGGCCCAAGAGCACGCAGCACATCGCCACTGCCGCGGCACGCAGCCAGGCCGCGTTGCCCCGTACCAGCCACAGTCCGCAGAACACAGCCGCCGTGAGGAACAGCCCGCCGATGTCGCCGCGCAGGTTGTTGATGCCGGCGGGGCCTGTGGCAGCAAGAGCCCACTCACCGGCCATCACCTCCGGCTGCAACATCCAGCGCAGCCACAGCACGACG
>CAIXOY010000443.1 GCA_903921135.1 uncultured Gammaproteobacteria bacterium | reverse complement strand
GCGGGCATGGCCCGCTCCCACATCCATTACGATCCCCGCCCCCTTTCATTGATCTACCTCGCTGTAACAGTTCCCGCCGCGTGATTTGCTAGCATCCCACCCCCTTCCCGAGGGACACGACCCGATGCTGCACCCCGCCATAGCCGCCGAGAGAGAGGCGTTGCTTGCGCTCTTCGGGGTCGCGGCTGGCCGGCTCGCCACCCTCATGCCAGGCGTCGAGAGCGACGCCGACATCGAAGCCCTGCACCAGATGCGCGTGGAACTGCGTCGATTGCGCGCCGCGCTGGGCGTGCTCGAGGGCTACGCCGCCGTGCCGGATGCCGCCGAACTCGTGAACGAGTGCCGCTGGCTCGCGGGCCACGGCAGCGGCCTGCGCGACATGGACGTGCTGATCGAACGACTGCCCGATTATCTGGGCGCTGCTCCTGATGCCGCAGACCCGCTGCTGCGCCTGCTGCTGCGCGATATCGGGCGCCTGCGCAGCCGTGAGCGCCGCGCCATGCTGGGCGCTTTCCGCAGCCGCAGGGGGCACGCGCTGGTCGCGCGGCTCGAAGCGCTCGCGGGCCTCCCGGTGCACGAGGGCGAATGGCCCGGTGACACCGTTCTTCCCGCCGCCACACGCCGCGCGTTGCGCAAGCTCTGCCGCGAAGGCAAAGCGCTCGCCCCCGACGCGCCTGCCGAGGCCTGGCACGGGTTGCGCAAGCGCGCGAAGCGCTGCCGTTACCTGCTCGAGTTGCACTCAGGCATGAAGCCCCCGAAGGCCGCGCAGGATCTGATGCTTCGCGTGCGTCGCCTGCAGAATGCGCTCGGTGATCATCAGGACTTCGACACCCATGCCACGGTGATAGAAGACCTTCTGCAGTCGCCCGAAGCCAGGCGAAACCCCGACTACGCCGCGCTGCTGCAGAAGCTTCTGCTCGCGATGCGCGGCCGTATGCCGCGTGCGCGTGAGCGTGCGGCCAGCCGTCTGCAGGGGCTGTTGCGCAGCCGTGCACGCAAGCGCCTGCTGCGTCGTCTCTCGCCCGAACGCCAGCCGCAGCTGCCGTGGATAGGCACGGGCGGTTACTGCCACGCCTTCGCCGGCCCCACGCCCTGCCATCTTCCCGTGGGCAAGGTCGTGTGCGTCGGGCGCAACTACGCGGCGCACGCGGCGGAACTCGGCAATGCCGTGCCGGACAAACCCCTGCTTTTCATCAAGCCGCCGTCCAGCGTCGTGGATCTGGGGCCCTCGCTGCGTGTGCCGGTGGATCGTGGCAGCGTCCACCACGAAACCGAGATCGCGGTGCTGATCGGCCGCGCGCTCTGCAACGCAAGGCCGGAAGAGGCGCTGGCCGCGATCCTCGGCGTGGGCGTGGCGCTCGATCTCACGCTGCGCGAGGTGCAGGACGCGCTGAAGGCCAAGGGTCAGCCCTGGGAGATATCTAAAGGTTTCGACGGGGCCTGTGCGCTGAGTGCCTTCCAGCCGATGACGCCTGATCTCGACCTGACGACACTGCAGATCCGGCTGGTTGTGAACGGCAGACGTCGGCAGTTCGCGAGCAGCGCGCAGATGGTCACGCCGGTGATCGAACTGCTCTGTTTTGCGAGCCGGCATTTCACGCTCTGGCCGGGGGATGTGCTGCTGACGGGTACGCCGGCGGGTGTGGGGCCGCTTGTGCCG
>CAIXOY010000442.1 GCA_903921135.1 uncultured Gammaproteobacteria bacterium | reverse complement strand
GCGGCATCCGCCGAAGATCGAGTGGTTCGATGATTGTCTTTTCCTGCTGGTGAAAGGCTTCACCGCCGAGACCTCGGACATCAATTTCTCGGTGGTGCATATCTCGCTTTTCGTGGGGCGGAACTTCCTGCTCACGGTGCACCGGCTGGCCTCGCCCTCCGTCGATGCGCTGCTCGCCGATCCTGCCTCCGCCGCCCAGGCGCTCGCCACGGGGCCCTCGCATCTCGGCTATCGTGTGCTGCGCCGCGTCGTCGATCGCTACGCGCCCGTGATCCTCGGGCTCGAGCAGCGGCTGGACGAACTCGAGGAAGAGATCGCGGGCAGCCCCGGAGACGAGCTGCTGATCGAGTTGCAGCGTTACGTCATCCGCCTGCGCAAGCTGCGCCGCACCTTCGGTTACCAGCAGTCGTGTTTCGGCGAATTGCGGCAGTCGGATTCGCCCTTGCTGCACGCGCGCGCCAAACACGAGTTCCAGGATCTCTTCGAACACATGGAGCGCATGGCGAGCCTCTCGACGCTGCTGCAGGAGCTTGCGCGTGATTTGCTGGAGGGGCATATCTCGCTCTCGGGCCACCGGCTCAACTCGATCATGAAGACGCTGACGATCGCCTCGGTGATCTTCCTGCCGCTCACCTTTCTGGCCGGCATCTACGGCATGAATTTCGACAACATGCCCGAACTCCACGCAGAGGAGGGCTATTACTTCCTGCTAGGCGGCATGGGTGCCATCGCCGCACTCCTGCTGTGGGGCTTCCGCCGTGCGCGCTGGCTCTGAACCGCATCCACCGGAGACTGCTGATGAACACTACCGCCGTCCTGATGCCCGAGATCGATTTCTCGCGCGCCGACCTGCCCGACCTTCACCGTGTGCTGGACGAGCTGCGCGCAGTGGGGCCCGTGGTGCGCGTGTTGCACCACGGCGGCCCCTGCTGGCTGATCACGCGCTTCGCGGAGCTGAAAGAGGCGTTCTCCGACGAGGAGCATTTCCCGAGCGAGGCGGCGTATCGCGTGCACAGCGAGCCCTCGATGGGGCGCACCATGCAGACCATGTCGGGAGAGCAGCACCGCATGAACCGCGGGCTGGTCTCCAATGCCTTTTTCCCGAAACAGGTGCGCGGCTACATCGAGGCCATCATCGAGCCCGAGGCCGAGCGCTGGCTCGCAGCCATCGAAGGCAAGCAGAAAGTGGATCTGGTGCAGGCCTTCTCGCGGCCCTTCCCGTTCTCGGTGATCACGCGGATGCTCGGCATCCCGGTGCACGACGAGGGGCTGTTTCTCGAGTGGGCCGCGAAGCTGATCGACTACCCCTGGGATCCGGAGGGCGCGATGCGCGCCAAGGCCGGCTTCGATGCCTACATGCTGCCGCTGATCGCGGAGCGTCGTGCCTCGGCCGGTGACGATCTCGTCTCTCTGCTTGCCACGGCCCAGCTCGAAGGTCAGGCGCTGACGGACGAGGAAATCATGTCTTTCTTCCGGCTGCTGTTTCCGGCGGGATCCGATACCACGTACAAGAATCTGGGCAGCCTGCTCGCGTATGTGCTTGCCGATCCCGCACTGCGCGAACGCGCGCAGGGCAGCGACGCCGACCGTGAGGCGATCGTGCAGGAAGGCCTGCGCATCGAGCCGCCCACCTCGCTTCTGCCGCGGCGCTGCGGCAAGGACCGCATGCTCGGCGGGCAACAGATCCGCGCCGGCGACTGGATCCTCTTCGGCATCACGCCGGGGAACAATGATCCTGCGGTGTTCCCGGAGCCGCGCCGCTTCGACCCGGACCGGTCGAACAAGAACATGGCATTCGGGCACGGCGTGCATTTCTGTCTGGGCTCGCACCTCGCACGGCGCGAACTCGAGACGGCGCTGAAGGTGCTGCTGCGGCGCTACCCGCAGATGCGTCTGGTGCCGGGCGAGCCGGTGGAGATCGTGAGCGCGGTGCTGCGCGGGCCGCGTGCGTTGTGGGTGGAACCCGGGCCGCGCGCAGTCTGAGTCTTTTTGTGCAAGAGGCAGTGTTGATGGATACATCGATGATCGATCCGCGCACCCCGGTACTGGTGGGCGTGGGCGTGGTGCAGCAGAAGGAAAAAGACCCTGCGCGGGCTGAGGAGGCGGTCGCACTGATGACGCGCGCCGCGCGGCTCGCCGGGGAGGACAGCGGCGCGCCCGCGCTTCTCGCGGCACTCGAGCGCATCGCGGTGCCGCAGGGCCTGTGGAGTTACTCCGATGCCGCTCGCATGGTGGCCCGCGCGATCGGTGCCGAGCAGGCGCGCACCATCTGCGCGCAGGTTGGCATCCTCCAGCAATCGCTGATGAGCGCGGCCTGCAGTCGCATTGCCGCAGGCGAAAGCCGCGTCGAGATGGTGCTGGGCGGCGAGGCACGCTTCCGCCAGTTGCAGGCGCAGATCGCCGGGCAGCAAGCGCCCGAGACCGCGTTCACCGAAGCACCCGACGAGTTGCTCAAACCCGATGCCGAGCTCGTGCTGGATGCCGAGGTGAGCGGCGGCCTGGGCTACATGCCCGTCGGCTACTACGCAATCATCGAGAGCGCCTTCCGGCAGTCGATGGGTTGGGGCGTGGAGGAGCACCGCGACCGCATGGCCGCGCTCTACGAGCGCTTCAGCGAAATCGCCGTGCAGAACCCCGACGCCTGGAAGCGCGAGCGCGTGGCGGCGGAGCAGATCCGCAACCCCTCGGCGAAGAACCGCATGCTGGCCTTCCCCTACACCAAGCTCCACAACACCTCTTGGAACGTCGATCAGGCCGCGGCGCTGCTGTTCTGCTCCGCTGGTCTTGCCAGCGAACTTGGCATCCCGCGCGAGCGCTGGGTGTTTCCGCGCGCCGGCACCGAGTCGAACCACATGCTCGCGCTCTCACAGCGGCCTGAACTGCACCGCTGCCCCGGCGCGCAACTCGCCGGCCGCCGTGCGCTGGCCTTGGCCGGCGTCGGCGTGGACGAACTCGATCTGCTCGAGATGTATTCCTGTTTTCCGATCGCAGTCGAGAGCTACGCGACCGAGATCGGCATTCCGCTCGACCGGGATCTCACCGTCACGGGCGGCATGCCCTTCGCCGGCGGACCGCTCAACAACTACGTGCTGCAGGCCACCGCGCGCATGGCCACGCTGCTGCGCGAACGCGGGCAGGGGACGGGGCTGGTGACCTCTGTTTCCGGGTATCTCACCAAGCAGGGTTTTGGCGTGTGGTCGATGGCGCCCGGCGAAGGTTTCGGTTTTGCTGATGTCACCGAAGAGGTCGCAGCGCTGGCGCCCGCGCGCAGTGTCTCGGCACTCGTCGACGGCCCCGTGACCATCCGCGGCTGCACCGTGATGTACCACGAGGACCACGCCCTCTGCGCGGTGGCGGTGGTGGATCAGGCCGATGGCAGCCGCAGCGTGGCGAGCAGCCAGGATGCCGCCGTCATCGCGCGCGTGGAGAGCAGCGAATGCTGTGGTCTTGGTGCGCGTGTGGAAGGTGGTAAGTTGCGGCTCGATTGAGTCGCGGGCATGGCCCGCTCCCACCGTTGCAGGACGGGGTCATGCCCCGATATCCTCCGTGGGAGGGGGCCATGCCCCCGACTGTTCCAGGCTTGAATCTGCAGTCGCGGGCATGGCCCGCTTGTATGTTCGCCCGCGGCGACTGCTTCGAACGAGCGATTCGGGCCGTGGGCTCTCCCGGTGAGCGGCCTTCAGCCGCGAGATCGTCGGGAACGATCTCGCGGATGCAGGCAGCCGACGCACAGGGATGAGCGGCGGCGTGAGCGAACAGGGAG
>CAIXOY010000441.1 GCA_903921135.1 uncultured Gammaproteobacteria bacterium | reverse complement strand
GAGAAGGTCCGTGTCTGGCCCAACGGGGCTCAGGGACGGTGTGTGTGATGTTTCAACAAGAGGACTGAGACATGTCTGCAAACCAAACTGGTCTGACTAGCCAGGAAGCGCGGGAATTCCACAGCGCTTTCATGACCTGGACCTTGGCCTACATCGCAGTTGCCGTGGTCGCCCACGTGCTGGTGTGGAACTGGAAGCCGTGGTTCTGATTGCGGCCCTCACGGACCGCAGCAACCCTTTGAGCACGGAGAACTGAAATGTACAGACTGTGGCTTATTTTCGACCCGCGTCGGGTCATGATCGTAATGACTCTCTGGCTGGCTGTATTGGCCCTTACGCTCCACTTCATCATGTTGAGCACGGCCAAGTACAACTGGATCGAAGGTTCGGCCGCTTCGGCGTCCGTTGCCTCCGCCCAGATGGCGCCTTTGCCCGCCTCGCGCAGTTAAGGTCGGGACTGGGCACCCGATCCTCGGGAGGCGCCGGTCGGCGGACTCTGTCTTCTTCGGAAGCGGAATCCATCGGCGGCGAATTGCTCGCAATCGGGCCGTCGTGAGGCGGCCTCTTGCTGCCCGCAGGGAGTTTCAGCCCTCGGGTCGGCGCCAAACCGGGTCTTATTCAGTACTGTGGCTCCCGCAAGGGAGCCCGGTCGTTTTTCCTCTGGAGCCTGGGCCATGTCCGACAGCCAGGATGCCGTGTGTGTCTCCTTCGACGACGAGCAACTCGTTCTCGTCGACGCGGATGATGTCGTCACCGGTCACTGCAGCAAAGCGCTGGCGCATGTGGGCGCGGGTCTTCTGCACCGAGCGTTTTCGGTGTTTCTCTTTGCCGATGCCGATACCGTTTTGCTGCACCGTCGTGCCGCGGCGAAGCCGCTGTGGGCGGGTTTCTGGACCAACAGTGTCTGCAGCCATCCAAGGCGTGGCGAGACCTATGCCTTTGCCACGCGCCGGCGCCTGAAAGAGGAGCTCGGCGTCAGCGCGGAGCTTGAATGCCTTTACCGCTTCGAATACCACGCCGCCTTCGCCGACAAGGGCAGCGAGCACGAGTTGTGCTCTGTGTTCGTTGGCCGTCTGGGCCGGGATCAGAGGGTGTGTCCCAACCCGACGGAGATCGCGGAGTGGGCCTGGTTCGATTGCGCCGAGGTGGACAGGCGCGTCGCGGACGCACCTGGCGGGTTCACGCCCTGGTTCCTGCTGGAGTGGGCCAGATTGCGTGGCGAGTTCAGGCCTCGGGTAGAGCAGATCTGCAGCCGCGGGATGGTGCGCGCCTCGGTCGCCTGAGCGCGATCGTGCCCCGCATCACGCCCCCGGGGCTTGCTTACCAGACACCGTCCCAACGATGACGGGGAGAACTGTCTCCCCAGAGATGGTGCAGCACGAAGCGTCCTTCAGGGGTGATCGACACCGCGTCACCGTTCACGCGCACCAGACCATTGCGCTCGTAATCCGCGAGTGATCCCGGGCCTTCAGGAATGTCCTGCAGGGCCGCGTAATCACGCAGGCTCATGTTGCACATCAGTTGTGTCATGGCATCACGGCGGCGTTGCTGCCGGGCATCCAGACGCACGCCGCCGCGTACGGGGAACTCGCCGTCGGACAAGGATGCCTGCCAGCGCGCGATGTCCACATGGTTCTGCACGCACAGGCCGTCGAGTTCGCTGATGGCACTGCTGCCGAAGCCGAAGAGGTCGCGGGTTTCGTGCTGTGTGTAACCGATCCAGTTGCGGCGAAGCCGGCTCTCGCTCTGCGCGAGCGCGAGAGGGTCTCCGGGGCGCACGAAGGAGTCCAGCCCCACCCACACATAGCCTGCCGACTCGAAGCCCTCGGCGATGGCGTTGAAGAGTGCGAGCTTGTCGCCCAGAGAGGGCATGGAGTCCGGATCGATCGCGCGCTGGTGCTGGAAGGATTCGGCGCGACGCGAGTAGGCGTAGCACGCCACGCGGTCAGGCTGCAGGGCGAGTGCCTCGGCCACGGTCTGCCGAATGGTGGCCTGGCTTTGGCCCGGCAGTCCGTAGAGCAGGTCCATTGCGATGGTGCGAAGGCCCGCTTCCCGCGCATTGGCGAAGACATCCCGGATCATCGCACCCGAGTGCGCACGGCCGATGCTGCGCTGCACGACGGGATTGAGATCGCGCAGTTCGAAGTGGATCGTCTTGAAGCCCAGACCGGCGAGTAATTCCAGTTGCCCCGGCGTCGCCCGCGCGGGGTTTGCCTCCAGCGAGACCTCGGCATCCGGTCGCAGCGCGAAATGCGTGTCCACCAATGCCGCCAGACGCACCAGTTGGCGTTCCGAGAGGTAATTCGGTGTGCCACCGCCCACGTGCAACTGCGCCACGGGCCGGCGCATCCCCGAGAGAGCAGTCACCATCGAAAGCTCCCGCTCGAGCGCATCGAGATAACGGTCGATGGTGGCGGGATCGTGGTTGACGCTGGTGTTGTGGTCGCAACTCAGGCAACGCGAGGGGCAGAAGGGCAGGTGCAGGTACACGGCTGCAGGTACAGCCGTGTGGCGGGGCTGTCGTGACAGCGCCTCGGCATAGTCTGCGGAGCCGACGGCGGAGGCTCCCGAAAAGTACGGCTCCGCTGCTGGCTGCTTGCGCTGCCCGGCGGTGGATGTGATGAGCTGCGCTGCAGCGCCCACAACAGAGTTATTCATTTATCAGCCCCCCGGAGGCATGAAACGCTTCGGCGGCTGGCTATATCCATCGCTCGGGGCCGTTGCCCGGGGAGCCATTTCGTAGTCAGTCGATCAAGGAACGACCGGAACAACGAGTCGGATGCAGCCTAAAGTCAATCCAGATTGACGTCAACCAGCCGTGATCGCCCTCTCGACGCGCGCAGCGCGGTCCTTTTCGCGCAGCTCGACGGCGAGGGATGTCGTCTTGTCCGGGTCATCGTGTCCCGGTTGTTTTGCGCGGCGGGCAGCTTTGAGCGCCCATTGCCACAACAGCGAATCCCGCAGCGGCAGCACCAGGAACCAGTGCTCCAGCGTGCCCAGCGCGAGCAGCGTGCCCACCAGCACGTGGCTCGTCATGCGGAAGGAATCGGAGGTGTCGGCTGCGCTGAACATCCAGGTCGCCGCGATGGTTCCCGCGCATACCGACAGCGGGAAGAACAGGTTCATGGGTTGGCGGCGGATGTAGCTCGAGAGGTAAGCGAGCCGCTGCGGGAACCACTCGTCGTGGACGTTCGCCACGCCGAAGAAGAGATTGAGTTTCGCGCTCCAGCGCATCAGCCAGAGCGTGGTGTAGGTCCACGCCCCGACGGGGTTGGGGGCATCCAGTGTGAGGAGGATGATCAGCACGCCCGCGGCCGCAACCGCCATCTCGTGGTAGAGGCTGGTGCGCAGGGCCAGACGGAAGCGCTGCCAGCCGCGCGCGCCCTCGGGGCAGGGCGAGTTGTCGGGGCCTGTAAGTGCGCCGGTGAAGTAGCTCATCTCCATCCACGCCCACACCAGCAGCGCCTGTGTGAACGCGAGCAGCGCGCCGCGGCTGCTCGCATCCTGCGCGCTCTGCGTGAGGCCGTAGAGGGACGCCAGCATGACCAGCGTGGCGGCCGAGAGGCTCCACCGGTAGGTGCGCTCGGGCAACTGGTTCAGGTACAGCACCACGCCAGTGCCGAACCACCAGGCAAACATCGCGAACACGAGGTCGAGGAGGTACTGCGGCATGAACGGCAGGGCTCAGCCCGGTTCCGGTTGCAGCGCCTCGAGCAGACGCGCGAAGGAGCGCGCGTTGTCGGGTCCGAACGCCCACAGATTGATGCGTCGTCCGGTGGCGGGGTCTTCGAGTGTCAGTGCGCCATCCTGATGCCGCGCGACGACGAACGGGATCTCCCCGCCAATCTCCCGGCTGCGACGCTCGCGGACGAGTCCGCGCAGCACGCCGCGCACGAAGTTCTCCGTGCCCGGCGCGTAGGTGGCGAGGGTCGCGCCGCTGTCCCACTCGTACACGTGGATCACGCCGCCGGCTGCATCATCGAAACGCAGTTCCCTGCTTTCCATGACCGGGCTGGGTGTCTCTTCGCCCGTCCGGTAGCCCGTGAGCCGCGCGGCGGACACCAGCAGTAACGAGAACAGGATGAGCCCGCCAATGCCGAGCAAGGCTCCTTTGGGCACCTGTTCCTGTGCGTGCGAATGGGCGTGCGAGTGACTCATGGATCCTCCTGACGGGGTTCAGGCCGTCGCAGTTGCGCCGTGTGACCAGTCGGCTTGTTCGTCCCTGCCCGTCTGCGCGGCAGGCTGTCCGGCGACGGCGCCCGAGATCAGTTCCGCCACACGTGCGGCATCGTCGATGCCACGCAGTGACGGCTGCACCGGGCTGAAACGCCACGGCCGCGCGTGCGGCCAGATCGTCCAGTACGACACCCGTCCCTTCGCCGTGGGTGTGAGCGCGATGTCACCGTTACCGTCCGCGAAGCTGCGGAAAGCCGCCGACTCGATGCGATCCCAAGGGATGTTCACCATCATGGGAAGCGCCACGCCGAAGCGCATCACGATCCGCCGGTTGGTGATGGTGTAGACCGTGCTGCGCGCATAGAGCCAGGCGAGCAAGGTGAGTATGCCCACCGACACCGCGCCCAGTGCGAACTGCCACGCAACGCTGCCGGCGATTTCCGGCAGCGACTGCCCCGCGGTGATGCGCTGTGCGGCGCTGGCGAGCATCAGTACGCCGAAGTAGAGCGCCACCTTGCGGGTGTGGAATACCCGCCGTGACAGGGCGCGCCACTGCGGCTCGCCCTGCCAGACGATCTGTTCGCCTGCCGGGAGGTAACCTGGCAGACCGCGGATCGGCTCTTCTTCGTATTCGGTCATACCAGCGGCTCCGAGCGCTCAGCCGTTGCATAGAGGTGACCGCTGCCGTAGTAGGCGGTGATGCGGTCTTCTTCCTGCAGCGTGACCTGCTCCGGGTTGGAGAGGCCGGGCACGTTCGCGAACTGGCTGCCGAGGATCGACTTGACGGCCACGCTGTCCTTGCCCACGCGTGCGAGCGTGATGGGCAGCAGGATGCGGCGGCCGCTGGCGTCGAGTTCGAGGTAGCGGATCTGCGGCTCGCCCTGGTCGACCCACACATCCACCACGGTGCCGCCCTGCGCGCCGTCGGCACCCAGTACGGGGAGGCCGATCGGGTTCGGGTCGCGTCCATCCACCGACCAGCCCTTGGCGACGCGCATCGGGATGATCCGCGGCGTGCCTTCGTGCGAGAGATCGGGCACATCCGGGCGGATCGCCCAGGCGCCGGGGCCTACGCCATCGACCATCGGGTTGCCCGTGGGGTGCAGGGGCGAACCGGGGTAGGGCGAGGTGGGCTTGGCAGCGAGGTCGTAGCCTTTGGCTTCCACGCGCGGTACCACGCGGGTGCCGCCGCCGTGCGGCAGCACGAATGTCTTGGGTTCGGGCAGGTCGGGGAAGCCCACGACGCGCACGCGGCTCGAGCCTTCCGCTTCCAGCGGATAGCCCTCGCGCTTGTCTTCACGGCGCAGGTAAATCACCAGGCCGATGAAGAAAATCCAGAACACGTAAAGGACGAGTTGGGCCACATCGATGTAGCCGGTGATTGCTCCTGTTGTCATGGCGAGGTCTCCTCAGTTAGAGCAGGTATTAGCCCGGAAAATCAGCCAGGCGGAAGCCGGGTGTGGCGACCGTCCGCTCGCCCGGGCGGCGAACGAGCGGTCCTACTGCAATCAGTGCCGCGAACAGCACCAATATCTCGGTGTGATAGACAGCGCCGTAGCCCGTGGCTGGCCCGCTCAGGGCCGGCCCGAGCGCACCGCTCGCTGCCATCTGCGAAATCGTGTCGCGCATCGCGCCGCCGAGCGCGATGGCGGTGCCGGTGGCTGTGGCCGTCACCGCGCCCCAGGCGCCGAGCGCAAGGCCGTTCTGGCCACTGTCGGTGAGTGCCATGCAGGCTGTGAGTGTGCCCACGGCGAACAAGCCGCCACCGAAACCGATCATCCCGGTGCCGATGCGGAACAGCAGTGGTGAGTCGAGCGGTGCGCTGAGCACCACGGCGGCGAACGCGAAAATGCCCACCACCGCGCCGTAGCCGGCAAGGCGAACCGGATCGTCGCCGCGGTCGAGGCGGCGCGAGGCGAGCGCGAAGGCCGCGAGCGTGCCCAGCGCGAGGATGGCAGTGAGACCCGTGGTGGCGCTCACCGACAGGCCCAGGATCTGGCCGCCGTACGGCTCGAGCAGGATGTCCTGCATGCTGAAGCCGGCCGTGCCGAGGCCGACGGCGAGCAGCAGGCGCAGCGAGCGCGGGCCGGCGCGGAATTCACGCCATGACTCGAGGAAGGCGGTGCGTGCACGCCCGGGCGCCGTCAGTACGGGGTTGCGCGGCTCCTGTTTCCAGAGCGCGATCACGTTCAGCACCATCGTGGCGAGGGCCGCGGCCTGCACGACCTTGATCAACTGCATCTGGCTGAAATCCGCGAGCGCGAACGAGAACGCGGCGGAGCTCACGATGGTACCCACCAGCAGCATCACGTACAGGAGCGCTACCACGCGGGGGCGGGTTTTCTCGGTGGCGAGGTCTGTCGCCAGCGCGAGGCCTGCTGTCTGCACTGTGTGCAGGCCGATGCCCACCAGCAGGAAGGCGAGCGCCGAGGACAGCGGCCCCAGCCATTCCGGCCCCCGGTTGTCGCCTGAGAGGAGGATGAGCGCGAAGGGCATGATCGAGAGCCCGCCGAACTGCGCCATCGTGCCGCCCCAGATGTAGGGCACGCGGCGCCAGCCGAGGTAGGAGCGGTGCTGGTCTGAGCGATGACCGATCAGCGCGCGCAGCGGTGCGAACAGCAAGGGCAGAGACACCATCAACGACACCAGCCAGGCCTGTACGCCCATCTCGACGACCATCACGCGGTTCAGCGTGCCGTTCAGCAGCACCACCGCCATGCCCACCGACACCTGGAACAGCGACAGCCGCAGCAATCTGCCCATGGGCAGATCCGCCGTCGCGGCATCCGCGAACGGCAGGAACCGCGTGCTGAACTGCACGCGGGGCAGCGAAGACCCTGGTGTGGTGGTGCGGGATTTCATCGATGTCGCAACTCGCAGGCCTGCGAGGTGTAGAAACCGCTCTTGATCCGCTCGCTGCGGCCGCGGCTCCAGTCACGGAGGTCAGGGTGCTCGTCCAGCGCTTTCCATAGCGCGCGCTCCGCCACCGGCACGATGGAGGGCGCACGGTTGGCGCGCGGGAAGGCCCGCCCGGCAGCGTGCATGACCCCGAGTAGCGGGTTCCACGGCGCGAAGGTGAACACGATGCCGCGGTCCACGCGTTCGGCGATCCGCGCCACGGCGCTGACGGCGTCGGTGGTGTCGTAGTGGATCAGGGAGTCCATCGCCACCGCGTAGTCGAAGCGGCCGAGATCCGGCGCTGACATGTCGCCGACGCGGAACTCGATGGTCGCGCCATCGATGTCCGAGGGCAGGCGCTCGCGGGCGAGTTCCACCAGCGTGGGCGAGAGATCGATGGCCACCACGTTCGCGCCACGGCGTGCAGCCTCAACGGCGAGCGCTCCGGTGCCGCAGCCTGCGTCCAGCAAACGCATGCCCGAGAGATCGGCCGGCAAGCAGTCGAGCAGCGTCTGGCGCATGCGGTCACGCCCGGCGCGCACGGTCTGGCGGATGCGCCCCACCGGATCGGTGGAGGTGAGCGCTGACCACGCGGCAGCGGCCGTACGGTCGAAGTAGGTCTCGATCTCGGAGCGGCGTTGTTCGTAACGTGCGGTACCCATCAGTCGAAACCCAGGAAGTCGAAGAGGTCGCGGTCTTTCATCGGCGTCACCGGCAGCGGATCCGTGCCCGCCCAGAGGCGTGCGGCGAGGTCGAGGTATTCCTGCTGCACGCGCTCGAGTTCTTCCGAGGCCGGCATTTCGAAGAGCGTGGATTTCTTCAGGCGGCTGCGGCGGATGATGTCGAGGTCAGGGAAGTGCGCTACGCGCTTGAGTCCCACCGCGGCGTTGAAGCGGTCGATTTCGTCGGTCTTCGCGCTGCGGTTTGCGATCACGCCGCCGAGGCGCACGCCGTAGTTCTTCGACTTGGCCTGTATGGCGGTAGCGATCCGGTTCATCGCGAAGATCGAGTCGAAATCGTTTGCCGTCACTACCAGCGCACGCTCGGCGTGCTGCAGGGGAGAGGCAAAGCCGCCGCAGACCACATCACCCAGCACGTCGAAGATCACGACGTCGGAGTCTTCCAGCAGGTGGTGCTGTTTCAGGAGCTTCACGGTCTGGCCCACCACATAGCCGCCGCAACCGGTGCCTGCGGGCGGGCCGCCCGCCTCCACGCACATCACGCCGTTGTAGCCCTCGTAGACGAAGTCCTCGACGCGCAGTTCTTCCGCGTGGAATTCCACCGCCTCGAGCGCGTCGATCACGGTCGGCACCAGGCACTTGGTGAGCGTGAAGGTGGAGTCGTGCTTCGGATCGCAACCGATCTGGATGACCCGCTTGCCGAGCTTGGAGAAGGCCACCGAGAGATTCGAGGAGGTGGTGCTCTTGCCGATCCCGCCTTTGCCGTAGACGGCGAAGATCTTGGCTTGTCCCACATCGATCTGGTCGTCGAGGTGCACCTGCAGGCTGCCCTCGCCGTCACCCCCGCCGGCGGCGTCCATGATGCGCACGGGGATGTTGTTGTTCGGCATGTTCATGTTTGGTTGTCCTCAGGCCTGGCGGCTGAAATGCGCTTTGGCTTCGTAAAGGGTTTCGATGCTGATCGTGGCCACGCCGCGCTCCTGCGCGAATTGCTCCGTGTTGCGCTTGGCCTTGCCGCGCACGAAGAAGGGGATCTTGCGCAGCTCTTTCTCGGCGCCGGTGTCCCAGCACACGACAATCGGGCCCGAGGGGGCGGCGGCTGCGACGGGTTCGGCGACGGTCACCTCCGGCGCGTCGCGACGGCCGCCGGCATGGCCGGGCCCGAGATGCGAGGGCGTGGCCGTATCGTTGAATTCGAAGTCTTCGCGGAACATCACCAGCAGGTGCTCTTCCAGCCCCATCATGAGCGGGTGCACCCAGGTGTCGAAGATCACGTTGGCGCCTTCGAAGCCCATCTGCGGCGAGTAACGCGCGGGGTAGTCCTGCACGTGCGCAGGCGTCGAAATGACGGCGCAGGGAATGCCGAGGCGCTTGGCGATGTGACGCTCCATCTGCGTGCCGAGTACGAGCTCGGGCTGCAGTTCGGCGACGCGCTGTTCCACCTGCAGGTAGTCTTCGGTGATCAGCGCTTCCAGGCCGTATTCTTTCGCGGCGGCGCGGATTTCGCGCGCCTGCTCGCGTGCGTAGGTGCCGATGCCCACCACTTCGAAGCCGAGTTCATCACGCGCGATACGGGCTGCCGCAACAGCGTGCGTGGCATCGCCGAAAACGAAGACGCGTTTGCCGGTGAGGTAGGTGGAGTCCACCGAGCGCGAGTACCAGGGCAGCCGGCACTCCGCAGCCGCAATCGCCTCGGATGCGTCCACGCCGCAGACGCGTGCTACTTCGGCCAGGAAGTCCCGGGTGGCACCCACGCCGATCGGCACCGTGCGGATCACGGGCTGGCGGAAGCTGCGCTGCAGCCAGGTGCAGATGGTGTCCGACACTTCCGGATACAGGCTCACGTTGGCGTCTGCGTCAGGGATGCGCAGCAGGTCTGCCGCAGTCGCACCGAGCGGCGCCACCACGTTCACGTCCACGCCGATCGAGGCGAGCAAGCGTGTCACTTCGATGATGTCGTCGCGGCAGCGGAAGCCGAGCGCGGTGGGGCCGAGCAGGTTGACACGCGGACGGGTGCCCGCCGCGCGCTCGGGGCGCGTTGCAGGGGCCTGTTTGGCGCGGCCGCCGAGCAGGCCGCGCACCAGGTGGTAGAAGGTTTCGCTGGCGCCCCAGTTCTCCTTGCGGGAGTAGGCGAGCATTTCCACCGGTATCACCGGCACGCCGAGCGACGCGCCGGCGGCGAGCGAACCCGGCTGGTCCTGCAGCAGTTCGGCGGTGCAGGAATCCCCCACCAGCAGCACATCGGGCTTGAAGCGCTCTGCCGTCTCGCGCAGCGTGCGGATCACGAGCTCTGCGGTGTTCGAGCCCAGATCCCGCGCCTGGAATGTCGTGTAGGTCACGGGCGGGCGCTTGTTCTGGCGCTCGATCATGGTGAAGAGCAGATCGGCGTAGGTATCGCCCTGCGGCGCGTGCAGCATCAGGTGCACGCCTTTCATCGAGGCCACGACACGGATCGCTCCGACGTGCGGTGGCCCTTCGTAAGTCCAGAAACTCAGTTCCATGTGCTTAGACCCGGAGCTTCGCGGTGCGTGAGAGCGGGCGCGTGAACAGGCCGGCAAGATCCCCTGCCTGGTCGAACCCCTGCGTGGGCGTGAACACGAGTTCGATCGACCACTTGGTGCGCAGCCCTTCGGCCTCGAGCGGGTTGGCGATGCCGAGCCCGCACACGGTGAGATCCGGGCGATCGGCGCGCACGCGATCGAGCTGCGGATCGAGATGCTGGCCTTCGGTAAGGCGTGTTCCTTCGGGGAGCAGCGGCATCTCCGCGGACAGGATCTGCTGATCGAGGAAAGGCGTGCACACCTCGACCAGATCCATCCCGCATTCGCGGTTCAGGAAGCGCGCGAGCGGAATCTCGAGCTGCGAGTCGGGCAGGAAGCTGATGCGCTTGCCGGCGAGTGCCTCGCGGTGCGGTGCCACGGCGCGCCGTGCGCGGGCAAGTGGCGCCTCGATCACACGGGCGAAGGTCTCGGCCGGCACGTTCCAGGCGCTCGCGGCAGCTTGCAGCCAGTCACGCGTGCCTTCGGCGCCGTAGGGGTAGGGCGCGGGCAGCAAGGTCGCTCCCCGCTCGATCAGCGTGCGTGCCGCGCCGCCCACGTAGGGCTGTGCCAGCAGCATGAGCGTGTCCGGGCCCACCGCCGGCAGATCGCCTGCGCTGCGGCCGGGGAAGAACCTCACCGGGCCGATGCCCAACTCGTCGAAAAGGCGGATGAACTGCTCTTCCACCACATCCGACAGCGTGCCCACCACCAGCAAGGAGCGCTCGCCCGCTTTTGCGACCGGGAGGCTGGCGGCCAGACTCTGCAGGCAGCTGTCTTCGCCCTGCGTGAAGGTGGTTTCGATGCCACTGCCCGAGTAATCGACGAAGCGCACGCGGCCTTCGTAGGCCCGTGCGAGGCGGCCGGCAGCGTTTGCGAGGTCGAGCTTGATCACTTCAGAGGGGCAGGATCCCACCAGGAAAACGGTTTTCACCTCGGGCCTGCGCGCGAGCACCTGCCCCACCACGCGGTCGAGTTCTTCGTTGCAGTCGGCCAGGCCTGCGAGATCGCGGT
>CAIXOY010000440.1 GCA_903921135.1 uncultured Gammaproteobacteria bacterium | reverse complement strand
TGCCACTGCTGCGCGGGCGAACCGGGCCGCGAGAACACCACACCGCAGAACGCCGGCCGCGCGTCCGCACCCAGCACCGCATGCACCATCTCCATCCACGGCAGATCCGCAGACAGAGAGCCCGCCGGGCCGAAGAGCGGCTGCAGATCGGATTCGGACAGAGGCACGTCAAAGCGCCCGGGCGAGCGCTGCACCAGTTCGTGAAAGCCGGCACGGCTGCCGATACTGATGGGGCGGTCACCGAGCGCCTGCATGACCCGCGCTGCACGTGAGCGCATCAGCGTGTCGATATCGGCAAGCAATGCCGGCGGCACCAGCGCCGGCACGCGCAAGGTGCCGTCGGCCAGAAAGCGCTCGATCCCGCTCCGTTGTGAGGTCCGCGTCACTGTCAGACCTCAGCGCAGCCGCACGTGCCAGAGCGGATTGCGTGCGAATCGCTCGGGCCCCGAGGTGCCGCCGGCCACGCCGCCGGAGAGCGCCGCGGCCTCTGCGGCTGCGGGTGCAGGCGGCCAGGCCATCTGCGTGCGCTTGCGCTCTCCGAGGCGCGCGTTCAACGCCGGTACGCGCGATGCCGCAAGTGCATCGAACTCGGCGGTGAGGGCCGCGAGGTCCTCCTCCAGCACCGTGCTGCGATCGAGCAGGGTCTGCGCCGGGCGGCCCTCGTAGCTCAGCAGCGCGCTGTAGAGCTGGTCGGTGAATTCCCGCAGCCGTTCCTCACCGGTGATGGCGCCGCCCTCCTTGGTGGCAACGATGCGCGTACGCAGAGCGGCTGCATCCGTGGCGAGCGCCTCCAGATCGGTGCGCAAGGCGTCTTTGGCCTCCAGGCCCTCGGCCGCGGCGCCGGCCGCTTCGCTGAGGTAGACGATGCGATCGGTGAGATCGGTCATGCGCCCGAAGAGCGCGTGCACGCGCATCGAGGCCTCGTACTGCGCCTTGCGGTCTTCCACGCTGTAGTCCGCGCGGCGGTCGAGCCCCACCACCAGCGGTGTCTCGTAGACCTGTTTGCCCTTGGTGAGACGCACGGTGTAGGTACCCGGCAGCACGCGCGGGCCCTGCGTGCCGGCAAAGGCGACCTGTGCGGCCCGCGGCACACGCGGGGGCTTCACGCGCATGGTCCAGTTCACGCGGTTGATGCCGCGGCGCTTGGCCGCGGGCAGCGTGTCGACGATCTTGCCCTCGGCGTCGAGGATGTCGAGCCGGATCCCGCCGAAGATATGGCGGGTGCGCTGGTAATAGGTGATCACCGCGCCGGCAGGCGCGTCCTGGCCCACGAAGACCGCATCACCCGATGTCCAGCCCCCTACGCCGGAGATGCGCTGCTGCACCGGGCGACCGGGCAGGAACGCAGCCTCGGCATCGAGCGTGGAGGCATCGAGCGCGCGCAGCGGCGTGATGTCGTCGACGATCCAGATACCGCGCCCGTGGGTGGCGATCACCAGATCACGGTTAATCACTTCGACCTGATCGTCACAGATGATGTCACCAGCAGTGACTACGCCTGGCTCGTGACGCTCAATGCGCAGGGTCT